>JAUPKV010000081.1 GCA_030837265.1 Methanobacteriota archaeon | reverse complement strand
TGTACGAGATCCCGGACCCGTTTGTATATGACTTCATGTCTCCGAGGATGCCCCTTGCACTGATGCGCATTGCAAAAGATCTGCATCCGGACAAGTTTTCCGACCTGAACATGACAAAAGAAACAGACGAGTATTATGTTAAGGTCTATGAGGTCCACTATCCTGGATTCAAACCTGCATAAGGACATGATGTTGCATGAAATTGCAGTCGAAAGATAAAAAATCTGAATCCCCAGCCTTCAGGCTGGGAATTTCTTTTTTTTCAGGATGGAAAAATCTGGCATTCATCTTCTTTTTACTTTTGCCTGTACCTGTGTTTTTCTTTTCAATTTTTCTCGGAACCTATTCTTTATCATCTCAAGAGCTTGTCAAGGTTCTTTTATCTCATTTCACATCATATGAATACAGTTATCCTTCAGTTTATGACACAGTTATCTTCAACATCCGGTTTCCAAGAGTTCTTCTTGCCATGGTAGTAGGTGCAGCTCTTTCAACATCCGGAGCCACATTGCAGGGAATATTCAGAAACCCGCTTGTGGATCCTTACCTTCTGGGCCTTTCTTCAGGAGCAGCTTTTGGGGCTGCACTGTCAATCGCTGTTATCCCGGGACTTCCTTCTCAGGTAGGAGCTTTTGTTTTCAGCCTGGTAGCACTCGGGTTTTCTTACTTAATGGCCCGTACTGGAGGGCATACTTCAACTGTCAGCCTTGTGCTTTCAGGGGTGATTACGTCATCTATTTTCACGGCTATGCTTGCGATAATTCAGTATACGACTGACGAAAGAGCTGTACAGAGCATCGTTTACTGGACCCTGGGCTGCCTTCACACTGCTTGTTGGTCTAAGTTTAATGACTCTTTTCCATTTGTGGCTGTCGGCTGCCTTATAGTATACCTCTTACGCTGGAAGCTTAACGTACTTGCCCTTGGAGAAGAAGAGGCAAAAGCAGTCGGCATGAACGTAGAGTTATATAAAGTAGTTTTTATTGTAGCAGCATCTCTTGCAGCTTCAGCAGCGGTGGCTGTAGCAGGAATTATCGGGCTTCTAGGTCTGATCATTCCTCATATACTTAGAATGATCTTTGGACCTGATCATAGAAAGATTATACCGCTTTCTATAACTTTTGGAGCCTCTTTCCTTGCTCTTGTGGACGACATTGCTAGATCGGCTTTGGGGTTTGAAATTCCCATTGGAATTATTACCACACTTCTTGGAGCTCCTTTTTTCCTGTACCTCTTAAGGAATACAAAAATAGGAGGATGGGAATGAACAAAAAGAGCATTCAAAAAAATGAAGGGATATCCGTAGAGAATCTTACATTTAGCTACGAAAAAAACCTGGTTTTAAATAATATCAACTTTTCTGTAAAAAAAGGGTCAGTAGTAACTCTTGTTGGCCCTAACGGTTGCGGAAAAACTACTCTCCTTAAAATAATAAATGGTTTTCTAAGACAAAATGAAGGAACAGTGTATATCGACGGTCGGAATTTAGAGGAAATTGCAGACCGAGAGCTGGCAATGATTCTGGGGCGTGTATCCCAGATGCATACATCTTCTTTTCCTTTTTCCGTGCTGGATATTGTACTTACAGGTCGTACGCCATATATCTCCACTTTTTCGACTCCCAATAAAGAAGATGTAGAAAAAGCCTACGAGGTTCTGGAATTCATGGGAATTGCGCATTTTGCAGAGAAGCCCTACACCCATATCAGCGGTGGAGAAAGACAGCTGGTAATGATTGCAAAAGCTCTCGCCCAAGAGCCTGATTTTCTGTTACTTGACGAGCCGACCTCCTTTCTTGACCTGAAAAACCAGATCCATGTCCTCAAGACTATAATTAACCTGGCAAAGACCAGGAATATCACTGTGCTGATGACCCTGCACGAACCAAACCATGCCCTCCTGTTTTCAGATGAGATAATTCTCCTGAGAAATATTCAAAGACTGAAAACCGGAAAAAAAATTTACAGATATGAATGCAGCCAGGCTGCTTCTCCTGAAAAAGAAGCCTTTACAGCATTATCTGAGGAAAACATAGTCGGTTCCGGGCCTCCGGAAAAAGTGATGACTCCTGAAAACATAAAAGAAGCATACGGTATAGATGTCAGCATTCTGGAATATAAAGGAAAAATAATGATCGTCCCTGAGATTTGAACTCCAAATCTCGAAATTAAACAGATCCCTTAAATGAAACGGTGTGAAACATGAATCTCTCAATGCCCAAAGTCCTTATGCTATTGTTAATATTGATAACGGTTGGAATTGCTTCCGGTTTCAGCGAGGACGGCAAAGTGAACTTTAGTAAAAAAACAGATGTGAAAGAGTCAGGAGTACAAGTAGATGTCGAGCCTTTAATAAAGGCATCGGGATCCGAGAATCTAGATTCCAGAAGAGAGGCAAGGATCACCCTGGAAGAGATGGGAGAAAAAGTCGTTGATCCTCTTATAGAAGCTACTGCCTCCGAAAACCTGAACATAAGATGTGAGACGGCTATAGCTCTTGGGAATATTGGTGGGCAGAAGGCGGAAAAAGTCCTGATAGGGCTTTTGAAAGACGAAAACCCGGATGTTAGGAGCAGTGCAGCCCTAGCTCTCGGAAACGCAAGAAGTCAAATGGCAGAGAAGGAACTTATCAGTGCACTTTCCGACGAAGACCGGAAAATGCGCTCAAATTCTGCCTGGGCTCTTGGGGAAATTTCAAGGGGAGATTCTTCTTCAGAGACTGGAAAGATAGCCTGTTCTTGGGATCTGTAGATAATAAAAAGATTGTTGAGGCCCTTTGCCAGGCTCTTGATGATGACAACAGTGATGTTAGATCCAATGCTGCAGAAGCGCTGGGAAAACTAGGAGGTAAAGATGCAGAAAAATCCTTGATGAAAGCCCTTTCAGACAAGAACAGGGAAGTCAGGAGGCACGCTGTTGAAGCTCTAGGGAAGATAGGAAGTAAAAAAACCACAGAATTCCTGATGCAAGCTTTGAATGATGAAGACCGGGAAGTCAGGAAGGAAGCCTTAGTAGCTCTTGGGGAACTCCGTGAAGAAAAAGCAACAGAAAAAATGATTCAGGCCCTCTCGGACGGAGATCAGGAAATCCGTTGTATTGCCGCCATGGAATTAGGTGAAATTAGGGGCCGGAGGGCGGAAAAAGCTCTGATAAGGGCTCTTTCGGATGAGAACCCTCAAGTAAGAGTTCTTACCGTCGAAGCTCTTGGAAAATTAGACGGAGAAGAGGGAATAGGAGCTCTTATTAAACAGTTAAAAGATCCGAACGAAGAAGTGAGGAATGTTACTATTAATACCCTTATCGAAACCGGAGACGGAAATGCAGAACTGATTGCCCAGGCATTAAAAAATGAAAACAACGACATTAAATGGTACACTGGTGATATTCTTGTCGGGATCGGGAAACCAGCGGTTGAGCCTCTTATAAAAACACTTTCAGATAATGACACATATTCACGTTGTACTGCAGCCTGGGCACTTGGACAGATAAGGGACGAAAGAGCAGTAGAACCTTTGATTCAAAATCTTTCCACTGAAAACAAAGATGTAAGGCTGAGCTGTGTTAAAGCTCTGAAGGAAATAGGTAAACCGGCAGTACCTGCTTTGATAAAATCTTTTGAAAACCAGAACAAAACTGTTAGAAAATACATCGTATTCTCACTTCTTGAAATAGGAGATCAAAGAGCTGTTCCGTATCTTGAGGAGTTATATAATGAAAGTGCAGAAAAAACAAATACCTCTGCCAAATTAGCAGGAGCAGGAAAAGAAAGACAGATAGATCAAACGCTTCTGGAAGCCATGGAAACCGAAAATATGAACTTCCGGAAGGAAGTGGCAAGAACTTTTAAAGAAACTGGGGAGAATAAAGCAGAGTCACTTATAAATGCACTGGAAGCAGATCCACAAGACATAAAAAAATACGAGGAAATCTCCGGAGTAGATCCGAATGATAGAGGAGCACCTGAGAAACTCATAGATGCCCTGAAGGATGAGGAGAGTTATGTGAGGGTCAGTTCCATATTTGCACTGGGGGGAATAAGAGAAGAGAGTTCTGTAGAGCCTCTTGTTGAAGTACTTGTCAAAGACTGTAACGAGACTAAAGCCTGTGCGGCCTTCTCTCTTGGGGAAATCGGAAGTGAAAAGGCAGTCGAACCTTTAGCATATGCCCTCAAAATGGAGAAATATGATAATGTAAAAGAGTGCAGTGCAATCTCTCTTGGAAAAATAGGGGATCAACGGGCGGTAGAACCCCTTATTATGGCTTTGAGCGAAGGAAACTTTTCAATAAGAAGTAGTGCATCCTTAGCTCTGGGAAAATTAGGAAACACGAGAGCTGTTGAACCTCTCATCCAGAAACTATATGACGAAAATCCTGATGTTAGGCGAAGTGCAGCCCTTGCTCTGGGAACAATAGGGGATCAAAAGGCAATAAACTCTTTAACTGTGGCATTGCAGGATGGAGATGAATCCGTGAGAACCGCCTCAATATGGGCTATTGGAAATATAGGGGACCCCAGAGCTCTGAATGTTCTCACCAGTGCCGCAGAAAGTGATAATGAGACATTCCGGTGCACTGCTCTGGAAGCTCTGGGAAAACTTAATGACCCGAAAGCAATAGGTACTCTGGAAAAAGCTATTGAGAGCAATAATCTCAAAGTTAGGACCTCTGCTTTAACTGCTGTCGGAAAGATAGACGATGAAAAAGCAACTGAAACTCTTGTTGGAGCTTTAGGTGATAGTAGCAAAGAAGTCAGAGATTATGCTTTAAAGACTCTATCTTATAGAGGGGAAAAAGCTGTTGAACCTCTTATCAGGGGGCTGGACAGTGAAAACAGTATTGTCAGGGAAAACTCTGTCCTTCTCCTTATTGAAATCGGAGACGAGAGGGCAGTTGAACCTCTTATTAAATACTTAAAGACAAACACTGGAGTTAAACCTGAAACTTCAGGAAATATGACTTAAACCTGATGGGTAGCTTTCTTTTGTAATCGTTTAACCTTCAGCTTTAATTTTCGGAGCATTAGTTTTCTTCTTTTTTTACCTCAATTTGTAGAGAGAATGGACATCGGGTTTAACTATTTACTATCCTTTATAGAATAAATCCCTAAAGTATCTAACTAAAAAAATATATTTGAATCCGTGAAAATAATCGGTAACATTAAATATTAAATTTGTGTTAATAATTGCCAAGTGATTCTAAATTAGTATTATTAAATACAAAATTCTGGAAGAGTTATATGAAAAAATTGTACTACTCTGGGATATTAGGGATTCTGCTAATTGCGATACTTTTCGGTTGTATTGCATTCTCCGGATGCACCGAATCGTCTGGATCGCCCCATGAATCCGGTACATCCGAAAGCAATGTGGAGAAAGTTAATAATACAGGGAATACTCCGCAGCAATTGGTCGTTGGAGAAGTATGGGAACTGGGAAGTGTTGATCCGGGTCTGCATAGTTATGAGTTGAACAACTTTCTGGTAAGCGAAGGATTGACATCCATATCTCCTGATTACAAACTTATTCAGGGTATCGCATCTTCCTGGGAATACAAGGAAAACAATACCTGGAGGTTTTACTTAAACACGAGCGTAAAGTTCCATGATGGCAGCAAAGTCACTGCAAATGACGTAAAAACTGCTCTTGACAGGAGCATGAAACAAAACCCGGACCTTCAGGGCAGTCTGAATATTAAAGAGGTTAAAGTCGTGGATGACAGTACAGTTGATGTAGTCACCAATACTGTTGATGCCTCACTTCCTGGCAGAATGGCCTACGGAGCCGCAGGGATTTACAAAAGCAACGAGGGTGCAGACGGCACAATTTCAGCACCGATATGTACTGGCCCCTTCAAGTTTATCAGTTATGATAAGGCATCTGATACGCTTAAAATCGCAAAGAACGAAAATTATAGAGACGGCGCTCCCAAGTTAGATTCCGTAGTAATAAAGTTCGGTATCGGTGAACCAAATACAAGAGAAATGGCAGTCGAAAAGGGAGAAGTCGATTTCACTACGGAACCTACCCTTGGGTCAACTGAAAGGCTTGAGAGCGACAAGAACCTTAATGTCACAATACATCCCCTCTGCCAGGGGTACAAACTGAAGTTCGGGGACGTTTCAAAGGCTCCATATAACGATATGAAAGTAAGGAAAGCCATAGCTTATGCCATTGATAGGCAGAAGATAGTAGATAATATACTTCTGGGAAGAGCCGCGGTATCTGACGGAAACGGGCTGACCCCCGGGCTTGAGTGGAGAAACAATAACATAACAGTCTATGCTTATGACGTTCAAAAAGCAAAAAAACTTATTGAGGAAGCAGGATGGAAGGACACTGACGGGGATGGAATAGTTGACAAGGACGGGAAGAAGTTTAAGATTACACTCTACACATGGCCCCAGAGACCTGCACTGCCGCCCCTTGCACAGGCTACTCAGTCAATGCTTAAGGACATCGGCATAGATTCCGAAGTAAGAATAATGGAATGGGATGCGATCAGTGACAGAAAAGAGGAATGGGGCATGATGTGGGTTGCTGGCGGAGATACGTGTATGATGATCCCTGACCCTAGCTATTACATTGAAGGAAACTTCTATTCTAAGAAGAATGACTACAATTACAGCAACCCGAATGTTGATGCGCTTATAATGAAAGGAAGGACTACCTTTGATAAAAATGAAAGGTATGACGCATACAAAGAAGTGCAGAGAATCGTTTACGATGAAGATTGTGCCCAGGTTCATATTGCCTATCACTATCTGATGGTAGTCACAGATAAGAACGTAAAAGACTATGTACCCAACCCGGCCCACCATGATTACTGCATCAACAAAGATATGTATATCGAATAAACCTGTCACATAAGCCTGTGTTAATTTTCACGGGCTCATTTTCTTTTGTCAGGAGTTGTGGTGAAATGTTGGAGATTGTTATAAAACGAATCGGAATGTTTGTTTTAGTGGTCATCGCCTCTACTGCACTTGTATTTTTCATGCTTCACAGCTTACCTGGAGAGAGTGCGGAAGTCATGGCCAAATATATTTTCTTAGGAAACGTTGAACTTACTCCTTCAAACGAAGCAATAGATATTATAAATGATAAGTATGACCTGGAGAAACCCCTTGTATCTCAATATGCCACATGGATCTGGAACGCTATACATGGCAATCTGGGAAAGTCATATCAGACAAATGATCCGGTAACTGAGGAAATCCTTATAAGGCTGCCTGCGACCATGACACTTGCTTTTGTCAGCATTCTTCTTTCTCTGGTCATAGGAATACCTGCAGGTATTTTTGCTGCAGTTAAACAGAATTCCTTTACGGATTACTTTTGTAGCACCGTTTCCGTGCTTGGAATATCGATTCCCAGTTTCTGGCTTGCAATCCTTTTAATCTTTGTTTTTTCCTACACTCTTGGTCTGACCCCTACAATGGGATACGGGGGCATAAAGAGTCTGATACTGCCGGCATTTGCTCTCGGAACTCCGGCTTCGGCTGTGATTACGCGGCTCATGCGCTCAAGTATGCTGGAGGTCATGAGGCAGGACTATATCAGAACAGCTGTCGGAAAAGGCCTTAGCTACAGAATGGTCATCCTGAGGCATGCATTGAAGAACACGTTTATTCCGGTCATTACAATAATCGGGCTTGAATTCGGACACCTGCTGGGAGGAACTATCATCATCGAAACCATCTTTGCATGGCCGGGTATTGGCAGGCTTCTCATGACATCCATATCTGCTCGAGATGTTCCTGTGATCCAAGGATGCATCATTTTTATTACCATCACTTACATTATTATAAATTTTGTGACAGACATGTCTTACTCCTATTTGGACCCAAGGATAGGGAGGAGTAAGCATTGAGATTCAAAGACATAAGATTGGATGACTTGCTAAGAAATAAGGCTTCTGTCCTCGGATTTGTTATTGTCGGTTTTCTAATTTTTACAGCGATCTCAGCAGATTTCATATCACCTTACGATCCCAATAAGATAACACTGGATGATAAACTCAAACCACCGTCTTCCGAACATTTATTCGGGACCGATCAACTGGGAAGAGACCAGCTCAGCCGGGTAATTTACGGAACACGGACAACTTTCGAATTGAGCCTTATCATAGTCACTGTTACCGCTTCTTTCGGAGTGATTGTCGGTATTATAGCCGGATACTGCGGAGGAGTCATTGATGAGGTGCTGATGCGGCTTATTGATGTCCTTCTCGCCTTTCCATCCATAATACTTGCCCTTGTCATAATCGGTTCACTTGGTCCCGGAATTTTGAATACGGTGATTGCCATCTCTCTTGTGGGATGGTTGTATTACGCAAGGGTCGCACGGGCTTCGACACTCTCAATCAAAGAAAAAGAGTATATAGAAGGGGCCCGGGCGATGGGCTGCAGTGAAATATACATTCACACACGATATATCCTGCCTAATTGCCTGCCTCCCATCATAGTTCTTGTTACCCTCAACATTGGTGGGGTAATATTGACTATTGCCTCTCTTGGTTTCCTTGGTCTTGGAGCCCAACCTCCGACACCTGAGTGGGGGACCATGCTTAACGAAGGGCGAGAGTTCCTTAGGGATTGTCCCTGGCTGTCGATAGTTCCCGGAACCTTGATAATGATCTCTGTCCTGGCATTCAATTTTATTGGAGACGGGTTGAGAGATATTCTGGACCCGAGGCAGCAGGTGATTAAGTGACTCTTTTATCCATCAGAGACTTGAAGAGCTATTTCGTTACTCATGATGGGATTGTAAAGGCAGTTAACCAGGTAAGCCTTGACATATTCGAAAACGAGACACTTGGCCTTGTAGGTGAAAGTGGATGCGGAAAGACTGTTCTGGCTCTTTCTATATTACGGCTTTTGTCTGAAAACACGGTAGTCGAAGGTGAGATCTCCTTTAAGGGAAATGACCTTTTACGTCTTAATGAAGAAGAGATGCGGGATATCCGAGGCAAGGAGATAGCTCAGATATTTCAAAATCCTCTAAGTTCCTTGAACCCTGTCCTGACAATCGGTTTTCAGGTTTCGGAACCTTTCATGCTTCACAGAGGCATGAAATTTGCAGAAGCCTGGCAGGGCGCCATATCCATGCTGCGTGCTGCAAAGATACCGTCTCCTGCTGAAAGAGGAAAAGAATATCCTCATCAATTCAGCGGGGGAATGAGGCAAAGAGCTATGATATCCATGGGACTTGCGTGCAACCCTGCGTTAATACTAGCCGATGAACCCACAAAAGGCCTTGACGTGACCATACAGGCTCAGATAATCGAATTAATAAGGGAGCTTGTGAAATACAGGGGGGCCTCGATGCTCATTATTACACACGACCTCGCTGCCGCTGCAGAACTTTGCGACAGAATCGCAGTTATGTATTCCGGAGAAATTGTAGAAGTTTCGGGAATTAAAGATTTTCTCAGCGAGCCGGCTCATCCCTACTGTAAAGGCCTTTTACAATCTTTGCCATCGAATGGCATGCGACCTATCCCCGGGAATAGTCCTTCTTTAATTGATGTTCCGGAAGGGTGCCGCTTCCACCCCAGATGCGAATATGCTATGGAAAGGTGCCTGAATGAACACCCTGAAATATATGAAATGGACAACGGTCGAAAAACGAGGTGCTTCCTTTATGCTTGAGGTGCGTGACCTTAAAAAAACGTTTTCAAAAGGACTGGTGCATAAGAAGTTTCTCCGAGCCGTAGATGATGTTAGTTTCACTATTGGTGAAAAGGAAACTTTCGGACTGGTAGGAGAGAGCGGCTGCGGAAAGACTACTGTTGGCAGACTCATTTTGAGGCTTATTGAGCCTGATGCCGGAGATGTAGTCTTTAATGGGATAAACATAACAGGGCTTAAAAAACCGGATATGAGGAAAATGCGCCCGAAAATGCAGATCTTGTTCCAGGATGCTGATTCCTCTTTACATCCCAGGATGAGGATACGGGAAAGTGTGGCTGAGCCTTTGAAGCTGTATAAACTGGTGCCGGAATCAGATATCGAAAAAAAAGTAGTTGAGCTGTTAGAGATGGTTGGGCTTCAAAAAGAGCATCTTAACAGGTATCCTCACGAGTTAAGCGGGGGACAGAACCAGAGAGTGGTGCTGGCAAGAGTACTTGCTCTCGGACCTCAGTTCATTGTCGCCGATGAGCCGACATCCGCACTGGATGTCAGTGTGCAGGCCCAGATATTATCCCTGATGAATGAGATGCAGCATAAATTTGGCTTTTCCTCCTTATTCATATCCCATGACCTGAGTGTCATAAGAAAAATGACCAGCAATATGGGTGTGATGTACCTGGGTAGGCTTGTGGAAACAGGTCGGACGGAAGATGTATTCGAAACGCCGAAACACCCTTATACAAAGGCTTTGATTGCATCCGTAAGGGTAGCAGGTTCGGACAATGCACAAAAAATATCTCCCATCGAAGGGGAGATGCCGGATCCGATGAATCCGCCATCGGGATGCAAGTTCCATACACGATGTCCTCAAAGGACAGATATATGCGAAAGAGTAGAGCCTGAAATGGTTAATGTGGGAGCCGGGAAGGTAGCATGCCATTTATTTGAATGATTACATCGTGTTAATTCACGATACTCTTTTCAGATCATTTCTGAGAAATAAGAGCAGTAATAAAGTATAGAATTACTCAGCCCAGGAATAAATTCCAATATCGACTGCTGTCAGGGAGGATTTATATTTTTCCTTTATAGAGCTATTAACTCACATTCTTTGATTCTTACTCATCGTTTAAATCGTAAAGATCGCAGGCATCTTTGCAGGCTTAATTATAACCCTCATTAATGTTCTCATAAAAGAGTTATTTTTGTCAATTCTATCACATAATATTACAAAAAAGTAGCATATATTTATACTAAATTATCAATAAATATTAATTCGTAATATATTTTAATATGTATATGTTAACATTTAAATAGTAAATCATCATTGGTATTCATACTAAAAAAGGGAATTACTATGGTAAATTTAAAAATGAGACAAAGACACAATGTCAATAGAAACGTCACAACAAGAAAGGGAGTATTCTAGTGCTGCAGATATCGCCAAGGAATTTAAAGGAGACTAAACAAAAGTAAAGGGGGAATATCATGGAAACTGAGAGTAAAGGCGGAAATATTAAAGAACTCCCCATAGAAATTCAGGAGATATTAAAAAAAACAGATTTTCCTGTAAACAGGAATGATATTATTGAGAAAGAAAAGAAGAGTGGAGCAATAGCGGACATACTACGAATATTTGGCATGCTTCCAGATAAGAAATACAATAGCGCTGAGGATGTTGCCACGGAACTGCATCGGATATTCGTTGGGATTCCCTCTTAAAAAATATAATTTATTTTTTTCATTTTAATAAAAGCATTTCCTCGAATGTGTTTTTCACAAAAAATATACTGTATTAATTAACAAGATCTATCAAATTTGCGTTTTAAGGGGAATCGGTACCGTTTCAGATGTTTTTCCCGTGATAAGGCCCTCGAAATTCCCTCCTGCCATTACTAATTCATCGTATTTTCCGGATTCTGCTACACGGCCATTGTCTAACATGACTACCATATCCGCACTGCGTATCGTCGAAGGACGGTGGGCTACAATGATCGTTGTCCTGTCTCTGGAGACTTCTGCCATGGCACGGCGCACTGCGACTTCCGACTCAGTGTCCAGGCTGGATACCGCTTCATCCATAATAAGAATTGGCGCGTTCTTGAGAAGGGCTCTTGCGATGGCAATCCTTTGGCGCTGGCCGCCGGAGAGCGAGGAGCCTTTCTCCCCGAGTATCGTATCCCATTTGTCGGGCAGCGCTTCTATGAAATCAAATGCATAAGCACGGAGGGCGGCCTCCATGACCTCTTCGTCGGTCGCGTCACCTCTGCCAATCCTTATATTCTCTTTTACGGATATGCTGAACAGGTATGTGTCCTGAGGCACATAGGCGATGAGATCCCTCAGTTTTTCCTGCGGGAAATCGCGAACATCGTGGCCGCTTATCCTGACAGCTCCCGAAGTGGTATCCCAGAGCCTCAGAAGCAAATAAGTGCATGTGGATTTCCCTGCCCCGGAAGGGCCGGCAAGGGCGACTGTCTTTCCTGCAGGTACCTTAAAGCTCACACCGTCCAGGACTAATGGCAGTCCACCGGAATACCTGAACCTGACACTCTCGTAGACGATTTCAGGCGGAATTTGCACTTGAGGGGCCTCCGACACAAGGTCGGTGACAGTCGGTTCCTTGTTCATTATCGAAAATACTCTTTCCGCTGCTGCTGCAGTCTGACTCAGGTCTCTGGCTATCGACATCAGTTTCATGATAGGAGTAAAAGCCATGGCCGCCAGCACCGCTGCGGCAGGGTAAAGGGCTACATCCATATTATTGCTCACTACCAGCCATGCTCCCAGTGTAACTATGGCTATCATCCCCGAGGATAATAGTACATCTGCTACGCCTCTTTCAAAGCCGCTGCGGCTTTCGTATGAAACATATGCTTCGGAATAGGTATTTTGGGATGCGTCCAGCTTTTTAAGAGAGACATTCTTTGCCCCGAAGACGGCTATCTCCCTAAGTCCCTGTATGCTGTCAATGACATCGGCGCTCATATCACCTGCGGTGGACCTCAATGTTCTTCCCTGCTGTTCAGCCTTTTTTGAAAGCCAGTCAGGCACGGTTGCGGCTACTATCAGAAACGGTGCAAGGACCAGCATGAGGCTCCAGTGGAAGTATCCTATGATGATTAAGGCAATCGGAGTCACGATAATAGCTTGTAAAAAATCAGGCAGCGTATGGGCGATGTAGAGCTCAAGCAGGTTCACGTCCGAAAGGGCGGATCTTGCCAGATCCCCGGACCTCCGATCGATAATATAAGCGGGCGCCAGAGAGTCGAGTTTAATGTACAGAGCCTTTCTCATCACCACCAGTGCCTGAAAAGCAACAGCATGAGACCAGTAGCTATTAAGATTTGTCAGGAGGAAATGTCCTGCGGAAAACG
The DNA here is from genome assembly GCA_030837265.1 of Methanobacteriota archaeon. The sequence goes on along the minus strand of JAUPKV010000081.1, from coordinate 4,985 downwards.
CCAGAAGTAAGAGGACAATAAGCCATTGCTCCCTTATCGAAGCTCCTTTAATGAGAATTCCCACAAGGTACGCACTTGTTATGGCGGATAAAACATTGAGAAGCTGTGAGATCGCGCTTGCAACCTTGACCCGGAACATCTCTTTGTGATATTTGTCAAGTGCGGTATCGATAACTCTTACCTTCCTGAACACCTGTCCTGGCAGCAGGAAGAAATCGTTTCCGGGCTTTTCACTCATAGGTATATCTCCTCATGCCTTATTAAAGAATGATAAGCGCCTTTGGACCTCATGAGGTCCTCATGCGACCCGTTCTCAAAAAGCCTGCCTTTTTCCAGCACGTATATCCTGTCGGCATTGCGGACTGCAGAGAGCCGGTGAGAGACCACGATGGTTGTCCTGCTACGAGTAATATTTGCCAGTGCAGCCTGTATCAAGGCTTCATTTGCAATATCCACACTGGAAGTTGCCTCATCTAGTATCAAAATCGGGGCATTTTTCAGGATTGCGCGGGCTATAGCAATCCTCTGCCGCTCGCCGCCGGAGAGTTTGATCCCCCGCTCACCAATAATCGTATCGTATCCGTTGGGAAGCGAAGAGATGAACTCATGAGCGGAGGCGTTGCAGGAGGCCTTTTCGATCTCTGCCTGTGTAGCTCCCGGTTTTGCTAGCAACAGGTTTTCCTTTACTGTGCCATGGAACAGATAAGTGTCCTGCGAGACTATAGAATATAAAGACCAGAGAGACTCCGGCGCAATAGACCTGATATCTGCCCCGCCAACCTTTATAACACCCGCCTGAGGGTCAAAAAACCTTAAGAGCAGAGAAACAACTGTGGTCTTTCCACTTCCGGACCTGCCTACAAGCGCGATCTGCTCTCCCGGACTTGCAGAAAACGAAAAACCGTTTACTGCGGGAGTATCATCCTTGCGGTACCTGAACGTAACATTCTCGAAAGATATCGAAGGAATTGCCGGAGTAACCGTATACGGTATACCTGAATCTTTTACGGAAGGCTCTGCCTCAAGCACGTCAAGTACTCCTTCTGCAGCACCCATTCCGGAGAATGAGAAATGCATCGTCTGTCTCAGACTGTTAACCGGCCTGAACGCCTCGCCCACAAGCAAAAGGACAAATAGCAGCTCAGTAGCCGATAACGAACCTGTACTCATACGCACGGCACCGATGATGATCGCTATAGGGGCACCTAATGCAGCGATTAACCCCAGTGGAAATCCCCAGATTATCTCGTCGATAACCACGCCTATCTCGGCGGCAAAAAGCTCTTCAGTCTTCCGGAACAATATCTCGCCATGACGCTTGCTTGCGTTAAACGATTTTAGTGCCAGAAGTCCCTGTAGATTATCCACATACTCGGAGAAAAGGCGAGGCATGGCTATGAACCAAAGACGCATTCGAGGACCGACCCCTCTGGATATCATAAAGGGCTGCATGAGCGAAGCCGCCATCATCAGACCGATGATAGCTCCAATAACCGGGTCAATGTATACTAATATCGCCACGATCCCCACGCCGGTGATGAGCGACACCAGCGCCTGAGGCAGAAATCGCCCAAAATAGTTTTGCATGGCTTCGGCCCCGTCCACAATCGTCGCCTGTATAATACCGCTTTTCTGTGTCAGAACCCATCCCGGACCCAGCTGGTAAAGCTTATTGATTAGCCTCCTTCGAAGCGACATGGCTATTTCCGTCGCTGTCCTTGCTGCTATTCGGTCGTTCCACCATAACATAACCCATCGTAGCATGACCGTGATGATGGTCAATACAATAAGAGGCAGAGACCCGGCAAAGTCAATGCCTGAGAATATATTCCCCAGAATTGCTGCGATCAGCAGACCCTGGGCTACATAACTAAAAGATATGAACAGGCCAAGGATCACAATAACCCAAAGCCTATGATATTCCCCGCGGCCGATCCCAAGTACACGCCGGTCGAACAGCCTGACATAGGAGGCTCCGGATTTAAGCGAAAGACCACGCTTTTTCTCAACTTTCATTAATTCATCGACGTATTGTGAATTTTCAGATGACATGTCAGATCATTACACCTACAAAAGTGGCCACGGTTTTAGAGAGTTTAAAAAAGTTTTCTAATTGTAGAAATCTCTGAAATCTGTTCTGATAATGGCGTTACTCGATTTTGATAGCTAAGATTACTTATTATGAAATCTTACAACTTCCGGAAAATAAAGGAACTATTGAAATCGTGATATTTTAAAGAATGATACTAACATAAAAAAATAAATGCTTTTAGTATTAATAATTATATGTTTTTGATGATTGAATTTTAATATTTAGAGTATATTTTCATATAAAATATGATAAATACTTACAATCTCAGCCCTGAGATTCCCTGGACTCGGAACCCGGCCCCCGACGGCAGAATGAGGAACAATGCTAAACGACGGCAAAGAGTTCCTGAGAGATTTGCCCTGGTTAATGAAGAAAAGATGCATGTCGGGAAAGTGATAGCTTGGATATTCCAGAAGTCCCTGAATTTCTTAACCTGACCCTCGACATCCATTCGAAATACAGAGATATGACTTCCATGAGTTCCCCGCCTGCCTGCTTTTACAGGTGAGGAATCCCCGGTTGTTTGTTCAAGTAACTAATTTAGGAGGCGTTTCTAAATTAGCATCTTTGTGGTAGACATATAATTTGTACGATGAACTTGTATTTAATACTTTTCTTTATTATTGTGATATTTAATGTTATTATCATAAAAATTCATGCTACTATATCGAAGAAAATCAGCCCTCAGACAAAACCAGGTAGCTTCAAGAGTGCCTGATGGTATGAATAACAAGATAAATACTCTATACGGACTGAGACTGCCAGAATAGAATACTTAGCATCCCACCCAAGCTTTCGATACTGAATATCTACCTTTCAGGCCTTTCAGTAACATTTGATGCATAATTTTCACATATATTATATTAATCTAGTAAAATTACTACAATTTATTGTTACAAAAAATCAAATTAATTATAATTCGTAATACAAAATCGAAAGCTATTAATGATACGTAGACAAGTTATGAGTAATGTCTGCGCCAGAACCTCAAATTAAAGAGCTTGTAGCTCAGAGATGGGACATTGCGTCCGAAACTTTTGACACGCATGTGGGACACGGAATCCAGAGTGAGAAGGAAAGAGATGCCTGGAAACGAACTTTTCGAGAAGTATTCCCGGGAAAAGGCTTGCAAATTCTTGACGTCGGATGCGGTACAGGAGAACTAAGTGTACTGTTTTCGGAAATGGGGCATAGGGTAACGGGAATCGACATTTCCAGAAATATGCTAAAAGTGGCAAAAACAAAAGCTGAGACCCTTAAAGCGGACATCGTTTTTGAAGAAGGAGACGCTGAGACTCCTGATTATGACACCTCTTCTTTTGACGTTGTATTTAACCGCCACCTTTTATGGACCCTTCCAAACCCGAAAATGGCAGTCGAAAATTGGAGTAGAGTACTGAAAAAAGGTGGAAAGGTTGTAATTGTTGATGGGGTCTGGGACAATGGAAGCTTGAGATCCAGATTCCGCATAACAGCAAGTGACCTTCTGACCCTCATTGTTGAAAGAAAGGACCCTAGAAAAGGACATGGGAGGTATTCAAACGAACTTAAAGCGAGCCTTCCGCACTTTGGGGGAGCTCCACTTGAAAAAGTCAAGGAATACTTGTCGAGTACGGGTTTTGAGAAGATCCGGACTTTTGATCTGAAAGACGTAAGGGAGGCCCAAAAAGAAGGCATGCCGTTGAGTGAGCGGATTGTACGCAGTTATCAGTACTATCTCATTTGCGGCCGGAAATAAATCAAGACCAGAATCGGAGACTTTCAAATGAAAAATAAACGATTCACCCCACTTATTCTTTTAATTATACTGCTGACCTCTGTGATGTTAATAAGCTCCGGGTGCAGCAGCACAAAGGGAGAAGAGACGAAGCAAAACAGCGTAACTCAAAATAGCGCCTCGGAACACAATGCTACCCAACCAAAAACACTTGTGCTTGGAGAAATGTGGGAGATAGAATCCATCGATACAGCAGATGGTGATGGCGGCACTTTAATTTGTGAAAAAGCTGCCGTAACTGAAACACTTGTAGGTGCAAATTCTGATTTCTCGCTGAAACCCGGGCTTGCTGCATCCTGGAAGCAAATAGACGATAATACATGGGAGTTCAAGCTAAGGAATGATGTTACTTTCCATGATGGGACCAAAATGACTGCAAAAGAGGTAAAATCCTCCCTGGAAAATACCATTGCAAAAGACTCAAGAGTCGCTTCCATGCTTAAAGCGAGCTCCATTGACATTATAGATGATTACACATTCAGGATTAAAACTACCGAACTCAATCCGATTGTTCCAGGGATTCTCCACTACCCCACCACTGCTATAATAAGCCCTTCATCCTTCGACAAAGACGGGAAGTATATAAAACCTGTAGGGACAGGGCCTTACAAATTCGATTCTTTTGATGAACCGAAAAGGGTTCTTACAGTTGTGAAGAACGATAACTGGTGGGGAGGAAAAGTCGGTCTTGACAAAATGATCATTAAAGGAATACCTGACCCGAATACAAGGGCAATGTCAATCGAAAATGGGGAAGTTGATTTTACTGCAGATGTGCCCTACAGTGAAACGGACAGAATCAACTCAATAGATGGCATAACGGTGGAAAAATACAAAACGCCGAGAGATTACAAACTCGAAATCAACCTGAAACATTCCCCTCTTGATGACGTTAGAGTAAGACAGGCAATGTCTTATGCAATTGATAGGCAGGACATAGCCGAACATGTACTCTACAATGTTGGAGAAGCTGCAGCAGGCCCCTTCCTCCCCACAATGGTCTGGTCTAACAAAAGCCTGAAACCCTACACGAGGGACCTTAAAAAAGCTGGCGAGCTCCTGACAGCTGCAGGCTGGGTGGACACTGACGGGGACGGGATAAGAGAAAAGGACGGG
>JAUPKV010000009.1 GCA_030837265.1 Methanobacteriota archaeon | reverse complement strand
GTCCCTGAATTATAGATTAATTCCGAAAAAGCGAGTACATCCCATATGTTCGATGATTTTGTCGAGAGTTTCTTAAGCTTTCGGTTTTCAATGATTCAAGCCCACGACCTCAAAATGCTATAAACTTAAAATAAAATAGTGATAGGATAATGTGTAACGGATTATTGGTATTGATTGAGAGCCCTTCAATGTCCCTGACTCTCAATCATGTGAAACCCCTTTAAGAATACTCCCCATATTCTTCGCACAATTGTAAGAGAAACAATAAAATGTTTGGTTCTTTGTCAATAGATTGAGAGTACTTATAGTCTGGCCCTCGATCTGGTGAATCCCCTAATCCCCATTTGCCCTGCAATAATTTGCTCAACTGCGCTTCCCTTACAACTACACTTTTTATCGCTAATACCATATATATAATAAATTGCGATAAATATTCATTAGTGCTCTTATTTTGTATTTCAATAAACTTTTGAATAAGGGCTTATTTTTCAATAATCTGCAATTCAATAATGATTAACAAAAATTTGTTGCGGATTAATTTTTTAATAGCTTTTAATTTTCAAAGCGAAAAAAATATTCTTTTAAAAATAAAATGGAAGAAAAGATTAAAAGAGATATCGTCCTTGCGAACATATCCAAATTAAATGACTTCCTCGTCTTGCTTTTTAAATGACTTCCTCTTCTTGCTTTTTAAGAAGCTCTATAGCCAGTTCTCTAAGTTTGTATTTTTGAATCTTGCCGCTTGCAGTCAATGGAAACTCATTCACAATAAATACGTGCTTGGGAACTTTATAGCGGGCAATCTTGTCAGCTGCATAATCCTTTATATCAGCTTCAGTAAGGTCAGAAGCTTTGTCCAGGATTACAAAAGCTCCTGTAATTTCTCCGTATTTTTCATCAGGAATACCCACTACCTGGGCGTCTCTGATCCCGGTCATGGCAATTAGAAACTCCTCAATCTCTCTGGGATAAATATTTTCGCCACCACGAATGATCATATCTTTTATGCGGCCTGTAATCCTGTAGTATCCGTTTTCGTCACAGGTTCCCAGATCACCGCTGTGAAGCCAACCACCTTCATCGATAACTCTTTTCGTTTCCTCGAGCATCTTATAGTAGCCTCTCATCACATTATATCCACGGCAGCAAAGTTCTCCAACAGTATTTGGGGACACAGGTTGATTTGTATTAGGATCTACGACCCTAACCTCAACTCCAGGGAAACATTTTCCTACAGTTTCGACCCTGAGTTCGACGGGGTCGTCCACAGTTGTTTGAGTCATACCGGGAGAAGCCTCAGTAAGCCCGTAAACGCTGGTGATCTGATGGCAATGCATGTCCTTTACAACCTTTTTCATTGCCTCGACGGGGCAGGTAGAACCAGCCATGATTCCTGTCCTTAGCGAAGAAAGGTCGAACATTTCAAACATTGGATGAGTGTACTCGGCAATAAACATTGTAGGTACACCATATAGTGCCGTACATTTCTCTTTTTGCACTGCGGCAAGTACCAGGAGTGGGTCAAAAACTTCCAGCATAACAAGTGTTGACCTGTGGGTTAAAACTGCCATAACTCCGAGCACAATACCAAAACAGTGGAAAAGGGGCACTGGCAGACAAAGCCGATCCTCAGAGGTGAACTTCTGGCGGTCGCCTATGGAGAGCCCGTTGTTCAGGATGTTTTTACTGGTGAGCATAACCCCTTTCGGAAAACCGGTAGTTCCCGAGGTATACTGCATATTAACAACTTCATCGCCGTTTGTACTTGCCAGGATTTCTCGAAGCTCATCATCGGGATAATGACTTCCAAGGAGCAGAATTTCGCTGGTATTGTACATTCCCCTGTGCTTTTCCTGACCTACATAAATCACACTCTGCAGATACGGAAAGTTTTTGCTTTTCAGACGCCCTCTCTCTGAATTTTTGAGCTCAGGAATCAGCCCATAGACAATTTCCAGATAATCAACATCCCTGAAACCATCAATAATAGCCAGGGCTTTCATATCCGACTGTTTCAGGACATATTCGACTTCATGGCTTTTGTAGGCGGTATTTACAGTAACAAGTACTACTCCGATCTTCGAAGTGGCAAACATGAAGGTAAGCCAGTCAGGAACATTCTTTGCCCAGATTCCTACTTGGTCTCCCTTTTTAATCCCTATAGCAAGCAATCCTTTTGCAAGGTTATTGACTCTTTCGTTGAACTGCCCATAAGTAAACCGCAGGTTTCTATCCGGATAAACCATAAACTCATGGTTGGGGTCTACTGCAACCTGTTTTTCAAAATATTGACCTAGAGAATCTTCTATAAGATGCATAGTTTCAGCCTCTCACTTGCATTAACTACATGAAACTATTGGTCTAAGCAGAGTTTAACACGCTTGAAACCAAATTAAAGTTAAATTACGGGCGTTCTTTAAGGCAAAACTAAACCGAGCAAGGAGAATCCGTATCCGTTTCAGCAGTATCCATTGCTGAAAACATATGCTTTTTAAGAGTTTCACGAATCGAATCAGGAAGAAGCATTGCTTTTTGCAGTTTAAAATCATAATAAACCAGTACTGCTTGCCCTTTCACTTTAAGTTCGCCTTCCTGCCAGGCTTCGTGTCCGACAGTAAATGAACTGTTCCCTATCTTCGCAATAAAAGTCCTGATTTCAACATCAGATCTGAAATACATCTGGCGCAAAAAATCAAACTCGGTCCGGACAAGGATTAAATGCCATACATCAGGGCTAAGATTAAGTTCCGGTGAAAAAAGCCGGAAAACGGAGTTTCTTCCTATTTCGAACCATACCGGGAGGACAGTATTATTTATGTGTCCAAGCCCGTCTATGTCCCCAAATCGCGGACTGACAGTTGTTATAAACATTTTGGATTCCCTGAATTATAATGCTTCAATTTAATTTCCTTAAATAAACTTACCGTAAATATACATTAAGTTATTATTCTCTCCTTTTCCTTCCATACATAAGCTCAATTTACTGAGGAGCGTAAACTACAGCCAGAATTTTTGCATCCTCTGTTCCTGCTGCATGGACATCGTGAGGAACAATCGAGTCATAGTAAATACTATCTCCGATGTTTAGTTTATGAACATCTTTCCCATAAAGGATCTCGATTTCTCCTGCCAGTACATAGATAAATTCCTCACCTTCATGAGAAGAAAGCTTATGGCTCTCTTCCGGAGTGGGATGGATATCAATGATAAAAGGTTCCATGTGGCGGTCTGCTTTGTACGAAGCAAGGGAATAAAACTCCAGAGCACTTTTCTTCGGTCTCTCGGTCTTCCCTGAGAAACGGACTACGTTTTCATGATGCCCTGCCCTAACAATTACAGGTCCGCTCTGAGGTACATCGTCCAGAAAAGTACCTAAACGGACGCCTAAAGCTCGGGCAATCTTCAAAAGAGGCGTTAAGGACGGAACCAGGGCTCCGTTTTCTAACTGCTGGATTAATTCCGCGTTGCAATGACTGGACTCAGCCAGTTCTTCAACGGTCATCTCCTGAGCTTCTCTAAGCTGGCGTATCTTGCTGCCGACACGGTTCTCTTCAGACATTATTCTATTCCTCATCAACTCTTTATTTTAGCGGACCCAGCAGAAAAATGTAAACCAGAGTCCCTATAATAGCCTTACAGGCTTATTTCTTTTGCATCTATCTATTATAAAAAATATACGTTAAAGTTTGTTTTTAACATTCTAAATAAGAGAGAGTTCGATTCCCAAAAAGAGTATTAAATCCTGATTTTAGTCGCTCTAATTCCGGTCAAATTCAAAGTTACATCTTACACCTTCCGGATCAAAACAAAGATTACAGGATTGGCACCTCGTCTTCCTGGCTTCTCCGGATTTAAGTCTTAAAACAAGATCAGGTTCGCAGATAAATGCCCTGCTCATAGAAATCACATCTGCGAATCCTTCTTTGAGCAGATCTTCCATAACAGGAAGGGATCGGATGCCTCCCACAAGCATTACGGGGATATTTACGGCTTTTTTTATTTCTTTTGAGTATTCCTTAAAATAAGCTTCTTTTGCAGGCGATGTAACAGCAGTCCTTATTGTTACCGCACCTGCTTCACTTATCCCGCCGCTAACCTCGATTGCACATACTCCTGCCTGCTCGAAAAGTTTTGCAGTCTCGACAGCCTGCGAAACAGTAATTCCGAGTTCTGCCTTAGGAGAACCCAGGTGGAAACCGTCGGTTGCATTCATTTTGACAAGAACCGGAAAATCAGCCCCGGCTTGTGCTTTAATGTACCTGGTAATCTCGGTGACTATTCTTGCCCGGTTTTCTACAGAGCCGCCCCAGCGGTCATTCCTTACATTCGTATACGGGGAAATGAAGTTACTTAAAAGGAAACCATGGGCGCAATGAAGCTGTACTCCGTCAAAACCCGCTTTTTTTGCCCGGACAGCCGCTTTTGTAAAGGCTTTGATCATGTTCAGGATTTCCTGTTCCGTCATTTCCCTGGGCATGACAGCTGCGTGTCCGTCTTTGACGGCAGAGGGAGCCATAGGTACAGGATAAGTTTCAGAAGTAGTAGCCTGCCTCCCTCCATGCACTATCTGGAGCACGATTTTACTTTTATACCTGTGCACCCTTTCGGTTATCTGCAGGTAAGATTCAATAAAACGGTCATCGTAAATTCCCTGCTGGTAAATGTCGCTTTGCCCTCCGGGAAGCACGTAGGAATATCCGGTTATAATCAGCCCAACCTCACCTTTTGCAAGCTCTTCGTAGAGATCCCCAAGCTTGGAAGTGGGCTTTCCATCTTTTTCAGCCATGAATTCGTGCGTTGCAGACCTTACAAAGCGGTTCTGGAGCTCAAGGTTGCAGACTGAAATCGGGTCAAAAATCATAGGGAAAAATAGGATAAGGGAAGGTATATAATTATCCGGAATTTGGAAAAAAAGAAAGCTTGGTTTTGAGCCTATATCTCTCCTTAGC
>JAUPKV010000080.1 GCA_030837265.1 Methanobacteriota archaeon | reverse complement strand
GTCAAAAAATCTGACTCTAGCAACGATTGAGTTATTTCTTCCCGGAAAAAATCTGTCAATCTGCTCCTGCATTATTCTTGCTTCATCTGGATGGTGAGCTCCCCACTCCAAAATCTCTGGGTTGATGAAATAGACTGCATATGGGTCATAACAGATTCGTTCACCTTCGGGCTTCTGAGATTCGGCAAATCTAGTGAGCAAAACTCCAATGGCTGTCTTGCTACCTGATCCTGCTATTTCCTTAAATATTTTGTTCATATTGTTGAACTCTTTCTCTGCATTATCAGATATTTCCATATATAATATTCCCCTTTATTATCTAAGGAGAAAGCTAAACTAGATATTGGCGAACAGTTGGATAAACTCAGAGAAGTGTGGAAGGGGAAGGATACTTCGACATCGACTTCATTTTTCCATAGAGATGAAACTGGACATATCTACGGCAATGTCAGAGTAAAAAAGACATATCTCATAATGAATTATCTATTAATGAACCGGCTAGAGGTGAACTTTTAAAAAAATATACAAAAGGACATAGAAAGCTTATCGTTTATTCCTGCAAAATTTTCAGAAGAGACACATATTGCAGTAATTAGTGCAAGTGCCCGAGAACCCTTCTTCTATTCAATTAACCAATAAATAGAATTGAGAGGCTCACCTTACTTTTTTTAAAAAATATTAAGAAAGGGTTGATACCCTTTCTTTTCGGTTATTCATACCTCAATGCATCAACTGGTCTCAGTTTAGATGCCCTGTAAGCAGGAACCACTCCTGAAATTATGCCTATCATAACTGCCAGAGTAAGCCCAAAAGCCATTAGCTTAGGAGAAAGGTATATGCCTGAACTACCTCCTCCCATCATCTGCATTCCTAACAATGGGAAGAGAGTTGAAACACAAGCTCCAAGCATAACTCCTAGGATACCTCCAACAAGACCTACCATTGCTGAGTTAAAGAGGAAAATCATAAGGATATCTCTATTTTTCGCCCCAATGGCTTTCATGGTCCCTATCTCCTTTGTTTTTTCAAGGACAGAGGTAAACATGGTATTAGCAATACCTACAGCTCCCACAAGGAGGGATACAGCTGCAATGGCTCCAAGGAAGAGGGTCATAGAACTGGTCATCTCGGTAACGGACTCAGCCATAGATTTTGAGGCGCTTACGGAAAAGTCCCTGTCATCCTCTCGAGCGATGTGCCTTGAGATCATAAGCTTATCCACTATATTTTCCATCAGTCCATCCACAAGATCTTCACTCTTGGCTTTTACTAGTATGGTATCATAAACATCCTCTTGTGCATCATCAATAAGGGTTACTGCCGCTTTGATTGGCATATAAATAGCTCGGTCACCCTGGCCTTCTTCTGAAAGGATGCCAACAACACGAACTGCTTTGCCGTTAATTGTAATTACCTGGTTAACCCCTATGTCCTGGTCAAAAGTTCCTTTTGCAACACTACTTCCGATAACTGCAACGTAAGTATCAGATGGCTCGAGTAATCTTCCAGACTGCGTCTCCAGGGTAGTCATATACTTCCAGACCTGAGGGTCCACACCAGTAATTGAAAGAGTCGCATTCTGTGCTGCGTAAATCACGGGTTCGCTGCCGGAAATCTCACCTTCAATATATTGGATGCTATCCAATCCTCTGAGTGCGGAAATGTCCTTTTTTGTTAATTCGACATCTGTTGTAGTACTACTCCCTCTACCCCCACCTGGTGGCCCGGGCATATTTGAAGAAGCTTTAGAATACCCGGGACTTATGGTTATTTTTGTCAGGTCCATTTCTGCAAGCCGGGATTGAACCTGCTCCTGCATGGCATCTCCAAGGGAGAGGATGCCAACCACAGATCCGATACCTATAACTATCCCGATAATGGTCAGCCAGCTCCGCAGTTTACTGTGCACAAGCATGTTCAGACCCATTTTCAGGTAGGTTGAATTTCTCATTCTGCATCCTTCCGTTTTCTACTGATGCTTCATTGGTCCATTTTAGATTCAGGCTTTATTTTTCCGGATTTTTTTCCCTTCCTTGCCTGTATCTTTTCCTGGATTTTATTGCGGTATACGTACACTCCTCCTGCAAGCACTATTACCACAAGGTAGAGAAGATATGAACTAAATCCACTGCTTCTCTGTCTTCCAGATCCTCCCTGTGCAGTCATATTTCCGGAGGTCAACTCGAGTTTTACTTCTTTATCAACTGTTAATCTATCTCCTTTAGCATCCGTATACTCAATCTGGACTTTCAGTGGATTTTCATTCATTGCAGCTGAAGTCGCATTACCTCCCATGCCGCTGGCTTTTGCAGAATTGGTTGAAGCTCCGGGTTGGGCTCCTGCATTTCCTCCTTGTGCCTGGGTGCTTGCAACGCTAAAAGAAGCGATTGTGTAATCCCCTTTCTCAAGATTCCCTACAATAGTTGAAGAACTTCCTGAGGTCTTGTAACCATCCTGTTTGGGAACCGATACTTTCACGGCATATGCTATGTTATTGCCCACGTTTGCAACTGAAAGGGAAACCTCTCCCTGGCTACTCTCCGAAAAGGAAACATCAAAGTCTGTTGGTCCGCCTACGAAAAGTCCTGCCGTAGTCTGGATAGTCTCATTTTTGGAGTCATAGTCTTCAAAGTTCAGGTTTACGTCCAGAGTGTAGAGGCCTGGGGTGGCGCTGACATCTGCCATTACTGAATAAGCAACTGTTGCCGATTGATTTGCTGCAAGGTACTTGATATATTTCGTATTATCCGAGTATACCGGCAGAATCACACCTTTTGGATCTTTCCAGGATATGACCATGTTTTTAAGAGGGGAATTTCCGGTGTTTGTTATCATAAATTCCAGTGGCTCCTCTTTTCCCACATCAATACTTGCCTTATTTATGGTTACAATCTGAGCGTACTCTTTACCTCTGACTTCGACCTGGATAGTTTTAGTGGTAGTAACTATGTTTGAAGTTCCGCTTTCTTTGGCAGTGGTCGTGATATCAACATCATAAGTTCCCTCGAGAGCATTGGAGTCTACCAGGAGCTTGAACTTAAGGACCCCTGCATTGTCATCGTCCTGCCTTGCATTCAGGTAGGAAATACTCTTTTTTAGAGCTTCTCCGGAAACCGAGCTCAATGGATATTCAGGTGTTACTGTGACGGTAATGTCTTGCAGGTCCTTATTTCCTACATTTTGCACGCTGAGAGTGAGTTCAACAGGCTCTCCAGGGCGGGCAGCATCAGGGTTTTGATTGGTCAGGGATACTTGTAAGGATGCCGAGTTTATATTTCCGTTTGAACTTGCACCAAGGGCTGTCCCGACCCCAACACATAAAAATACTGTAGATAACAGTATAAGTGTTAGAAAAGAAAACTTTTTCATTCTTAATTCTCCTGCTCGTTTTTCTTGCGATTCTCAATTTTTTCGATGTTTCCATCCCGAATATACACGACTCTTGTTGCGTGTCTTACGATGTCCAGGTCATGGGTGACGATGATAATCGTCTTTCCTTCTGTTTTATTAAGATTGTCCAGAAAATCCAGAATATAATCGCCTGTCTTGCTATCCAGGTTACCTGTAGGCTCATCTGCCAGGATAATAGGCGGGTTCACAGCAAGCGAGCGGGCAATTGCTACTCTTTGCCTTTGCCCACCTGAAAGCTGGGAAGGCAAGTTTTGTTTCTTGTTCGAAAGCCCGACAATATCAAGAAGATATGCTGCTTTTTGTCTGGCTATGTGTGCATCCTCTTCCTGAAATTCCATAGGCAGGAGCACATTTTCCTGGGTATTCAAAGTTGGAATGAGATTGAAGCTCTGGAAAATGAATCCAATCATCTGTCCCCTAATACGAGCTAATTCAGATTCGTCAAGCTCCGATATATCCTTTGAGTCGAGGAAGACTGTTCCTTTTGACGGGATATCCAGGCAGCCCAGTAGATTCATAAGTGTACTTTTCCCACTTCCACTGGGGCCAAGAACTACAAGGAACTCTCCCTCGTAAATCTCCAGGTTTATTCCTTTGAGGGCTGCAAATTCAACCTCTCCCATCTGATAGATTTTCCAGACATCAGTCAGTTTAATAAGAGGATCATCACATTTTTGAGAGAACCTTACTGAACTAGCACTGTTAGTAGGATTATTTAGTAAATTATTGTAAGGGTTATTTTTCCTATTTTCTCCCAAATCATCTTCCAGGGAACCATTGTCTGATTCTTTGTAGAAATCCGCTGCTTTTTCGAGGGAGTTCATAATTTTTGAAGGATCAAACCTTGTCTTAAATGAATTAATAATTTCAGTAAGTGTCATGCATAGCCTCTAATAAGTAGACAAACAATTTATTTAATTAACAATCGCTGCCATATTTATCTCTGTTATATTTATATTACTGTTTAAATTATAAATATTTTTGCAACATAATAAAACTTAAAGGAGGGTAAATTAGACTGAATGTGGTTTCAAGAGGTACATTAGATGAAGCACTCTTAGGATGCTAAGGACTTCATCATTCTGGAATGTACACTTTTTCTTTGACTGCTTCTCTCCCCTCTTT
>JAUPKV010000079.1 GCA_030837265.1 Methanobacteriota archaeon | reverse complement strand
GCAAATTAAATGCAAATTAAAGGCGAATAACAGGCAGTTAGCAGATGAGTACAGGCAATACGGTTATTAGGCAAACACAGGTGATGATATGAAAAAGCTGGAAAATTGCGAATGTTCTCAGGTTTCCGAAAAACCCACGGCAGACGGTAATAAGAATGAGGTAATTGTAATAGGGCATTGCCTGCTTAACCCTCTTGCAAGGGTAAAAGGAGTAAGACCGGCTTTACCTATCGATACGAAAGGCGCGAACGTAATCCAGCTCCCCTGTCCGGAAGCCATGTTTTTCGGAATGAGGCGCAGGGAAATAACTAAAGATCAGCTTGACCATCCTGCCTACAGGCGCTTCTGCCGGGAAATTTTCACGCCCCTTGCAGACCTGCTCGAAGACCTTGCAGCAGCCGGCATAAAAATAAAAATTATCGGCGTTCCTAAAAGTCCCTCCTGCGGTGTGGAAATAACCAGCATCGGTGGAGAGCCAGGCAAAGTTAAAGAATTCCACCACATCCATGCCCCCGGACCTGGTGTTTTTATGGAAGAGATTATAAAAGAACTTCAAAATCGGAATGTAAAGTTTGAGATAGAGGATGCGGGAAAGTAAAACGGAAAGAAACTTTAGGACCGACGTTTTTTTCTCTCTAAATATAATCTGATCATTTCATTGATGTTCGGCCCTACACCAAAAACGTTAGGGTTTAATGTAACACTTCTATTGATTTTTTCCAGTAGAGAATCTTCAACATTAGATTCAGATTCAATTTTTTGTATATTTTGGAGTATCTTCAGGGTTTCCTTTTCATTCATTTCCGTTTTTTGTAGAATTTCCTTCAGGATTTCCATTAAACCATATCCATTGATGACCGTTCCCAATAACTCACTTACTTTATACTCATTATCAGAGCCATCGGGCATGTAGGTTTCAATTCCTCTCAACTCCAGCTTGATTAAATGTTCATAACCAACAGTTACTTCAGGCTCATCAGGTAATGGGATTTTTTCTATTGCTTTCAACTTTTCGAAGTTATTGTTTATTTCACGGAATCTTTGAAGGATAACGGCAAAATAATCTCTCTTTTGCTTTCCGTTTACGTAAATACTAATTCTCTTTGCCTCATTGTCAGCCCTGACCAATGCAGAAGAATTAAAATTTTCATCTTCCAGAACCACGCCTGTACGCCAGCGCAGATCATCTTTTATATCTCTGTTCATTTTCACGATGAAACGCGGCATTACTGAAGGAGGTAGGAAGTCATAGTCAATTATAAACCTCAGAGCTCCGTCATACTCAAACTCAAAATTAGGCTCCTGAATTTCCAGCGAAGCAGGCAGGAGTACGGTGCTGTTATCAAGGTCATAAGAGAGCTCAAATTTCTTCATCAAACTGATAAAAAAACCATATTGGTAGGGAGGATAATAGAAATCTCTTTCAGTGCTTTGCTTTAAAATCACAGGAAGCATATCATCAGGTTTCAGAACTCCTCTGGATTCGGCAATTTCTTTCGAATTGACAATTTTATATACAGCATTAGTTACCCATTCAGGTTCCAGAACATGCGTATTAAGAAGAGGTATATCTTTGAAGTGCAGTATTACGCCCAGATCATTGAGAAAGCCGACAAGAGTATTCTGCTCTGATTCAGTTCTTATACCTTCTTCATCGCAAATTATTTTATATTCTTTATACTCGATGAAATTACAGTGCTCACAATCGTCGTCATTCTCAATCAAAGGACAATTCGGACACATTTTTTCAAGTTTATTTTTTACATTAAACCAGCTTTTAGGCCACTTGATTTCAAGGTGTTTTACCTTAGTCAGTTCCTCTTGCAAAGCTTTCGAAAACTCTTCAACTCCTTCATTCGACTTGCAGGACAAACGATAAAAACCTCTAATGGAAGGATACTTTTTCTGAAGGAAGTTCCTGTTGAGTTCAAAAGCTGGGTTTTCGTCAATCTTATTGATCACAACCAGAACCGGGGAATCTCCACCGAAATTTTCTATAAGTTTAAGCCAGTATTCGGGTTTTTCATCCTTCCTTCCATCTAAAACCAGTATATAAAGACTCCTTTTTGACAAAAAGAACTGGTGTGTAGCGTGCATGATCTCCTGCCCGCCAAAGTCCCAGAAATTAGCCTTGATTTCCCTCTCTCCGTTTTCCACTACCCGTTTCCTGATATTGATGCCCTGTGTCTGCGGCTCATTTCCATCAACCTCTTCCCCGAAAATCCGTTTCACAAGTGATGTTTTGCCTGCGCTTCCTTCCCCAACCAGCAAAACTTTTATTTCATTTAACGGTTCTTTTTCATCTTCTAGTGACTTGAAATAATTGATAACTGCCTCCCTACCCTGTTTCACGATTTCTACAGGAGGATTTTCAAGAGGATTCCCTCCTAAGGAAATTGTATTGGGCTTCCAAGATATTTCCCATTCAATCTCCAGATCTAACTCTGTGATTTCCGGCGGCAGCGAAGTCAATTGATTATCAGATATGTCAAATGTAGTAAGATTTTTCAACTCTGTGATTTCCGGCGGCAGCGAAGTCAATTGATTACCAGATATATAAAGTTCCTTAAGATTTTTCAACT
>JAUPKV010000078.1 GCA_030837265.1 Methanobacteriota archaeon | reverse complement strand
TAGTGGCTGCTAAGGGAGAAATCGTTTCCTTACCTGAGAAACGGACTTACTATTCCGATGTACATGTGGAAGATGAGCGGGAAAAGGAAATGCTTGTCGATGTTAAGGATTGGTTCAGGTATTACACACTGGGCTTTGCAAACTACCCGACTCCAGAAAAATACCTGGCAAACCCGACTCCCATTCAGGTTAACGGTGAGGAGGTGGAGTGATGACAGAGGGAGTTCTTGTTCATAAAGAAAAAATCGATAGTAAATTGGAGGCAGTTCTAAAACCTGGCTCAGCTGCCGGAAAAAGTGTTGGAGAGATGGGAGAAATCGTGCTTATTCCAAAAAGAAAGATTGACATCAAACTGGAAGCAGATGTTATAACTCCTGACTCCTTTGCAGGCAAAAATGCCGTAGAGATAGGGAATTCGCCCGTCTGGCAAGGGCCAAAGACCTATCCTCTTTCCGAATTTTTTGAAGTGATAGGAAATGGAGGCTCTTGTGCAGCTGAGACCCTCATCCGCATTAAAGGCGACGCAATAAGGGTCAAAAGAATAGGAGAAGGCATGACTGCAGGAAAAATTGAAATTGAAGGCTCTGCAGGCATGCATGTCGGGACCGGGATGAAAGGAGGAGAGATCATTGTTTTCGGAGACGCTGATTCCTGGGCAGGCATGGAAATGACAGGGGGGCTTCTGCACATTAAAGGAAATGCCGGAGATCACGTCGGCTGTGCCTACAGAGGCAAATGGCACGGCATGAAAGGTGGACGTATCGTAATCGAAGGTTCAGCCAGGCACCAGCTCGGTGGCGGTATGGACGGTGGCGAAATTCTGGTGGAAGGAAATGTTGAAGGCTTCTGC
The DNA here is from genome assembly GCA_030837265.1 of Methanobacteriota archaeon. The sequence goes on along the minus strand of JAUPKV010000078.1, from coordinate 4,996 downwards.
GGGATTCGTCAGAATGGCGGGTTCATCGTTATTAAAGGCAGAGCTCTTCGTGGAGTAGGCGCTGAAATGGCAGGTGGTACAATTGTTATCGGAGGCAAAATAGAGCGTTTCTCTCCGGGTTTCGAATACGTCTCCATGGAAAATAAAGTCACTTCAGGCGAGATTGAATTGCTAGGCGAATTCAAAAAATTCACAGGGGATTATGCGATCAGCAAGAGGGCAAAAGGAACACTCTATGTGGCTGCAGATGCAAACCCGGAGCTTTGAGGTGAGAGGCATGGAAGTAATATTAATTACCGGAAGTACGATTGACGAAGGCAGGCTTGCTAAAGGAGGAGACAAGTTCACGGATGAATATACTAAGGAGTGTGCATCCTGCTGGATTTCTCCTATGGATTTTGTTTCACTCTGTTCCCCTTATAAAGTTAAAGTCACAAGCCGGAATGGAAAACATTCGATCACAGTTTATACAAAATGTACCGATTCAGTCCAGCCGGGACAGGTGTTCATGCCAAGGGCTATCTGGTCAAATGTTGTCATCGATCCTGACACCCTTTCTACGGGCTCTCCTCTCTATAAAGGTGCACCTGTGCACATCGAGCCAACGGACGAAGAAGTCCTTAGTGCTGAGGATGTAGTGTTGAAAATATACGTAGGAGGGCAGTAAGCATGATTTATAAAAACATAGTTTGTCCGGTTTGTGGAGCAGCCTGTGATGATATTCAGGTTGAATTCGAGGACGGAAAGATTGAAGCCAGAAATGCATGTAAAATGGGAAATGCCAAGTTCCAGGAGGTAGTAAGTTCCCACAGGCTCAGGCAGCCCCTTATGAAAGCAGGGGGTAAACTGACACCTGCAGCCTGGGATGAAGCTCTTGAAAGAGCTGCAGATATCCTCGTTTCGGCAAAGCGTCCCCTGCTTTTCATGGGTAGTGAAACCTCCTGTGAAGCACATGAAGTTGGGCTCAAGATGGGGGAATATCTGGGTGCAATTGTTGATTCGAATGCCACTATCTGTCATGGGCCGACTGCTATGGGGATTCAGGAAGCGGGAAAAGTAGGTGCAACAGAAGGACAGAAGAAAAACAGGAGCGACCTTATAGTCTACTGGGGAACCAACCCTCTTGAATCCATGCCGCGGCAGATGTCCAGGTATGGAGTCTTCCCCCGTGGTTACTGGACTAAACGCGGACGTTTTGATAGGACAGTTATCACTGTAGACCCACGAAAAACTCCAACTACTGAAGCTTCCGATCTCCATGTGCAGCTCAAGCCAGGTTCGGACTATGAACTAATAAGTGCACTTCTTACTCTGCTTCATGGAAAAACGCCTCATCCGTCAGTAGAAGAGATTACAGGAGTTCCCATCCCTGTGATGGAGAAGATGCTCGATATGATGAAGAACTGTAACTTCGGAGCAATCTCAGTAGGTCTCGGTCTTTCTTCTTCAATGGGGAAGCACAGAAACGCCGAAATTGCCATGAACTTTGTAAAAGAGCTGAATAATTATGCCAAATTCACCCTTGGAGCTCTTCGTGGTCACTGCAATGTTGCAGGCTTTAATCAGGTTGCCTCCTACATGTATGGCTATCCCTTCGGGCTTGACTTTACACGCGGGCATCCCCGTTACAACCCGGGAGAATTCACTACCGTAGATGTGCTTCGAGAAAAGGACGTGGATGCAGCTCTTGTGATGTGCGCCGACCTTGTCTGTCACATTCCTGCGGACTGCGCAGCCTACCTTGCCGAGATCCCAATGATCTGCCTTGACATTGCTCCCTGCCCGACCACAGCTGCCTCGGATATCGTACTCCCTGGAGTGATTGACGCAATGGAATGCGACGGGACATTTTACAGGCTTGACGACGTGCCAGTTCACTTTGAGCCGTTTACGGGTTCACCCTTCGAGTTCACAAAGAGCAACGAAGATACCTTAAAGCAGCTCTTTGAGAAGATTAAAGCAAGGAAATAAAATTGATTTACTGGAAAGAGAGAGACTGTTTGGTTCTCCCTCTTTCAAGTTTTCGGCAATTATTTTTTGCATTTTCAAACCAGATTCTTCAGCATTTGTGTTTTTAAATTTTCATTTCATTTTTTGATTTCACGGCTTTGTTATTCCCTTTATATGGAAACATAAGTTTTGAAAGAGAGATGAGAAATATGTTTTTTTCCCTGTGATCTTTTTCTTCATTTCCTGTTTCTACCCATATGACAAGAAAATTTCTTAGCTGTGAAAAGATATTAATCTATACGTTTACCTGCTAAATGAAAGTCAGATGACATCTGCTTCAAGTATGATCATGCTGTCCTAGCCCGATTAAATCTCACAGCTGGAGTTACAAATTATGGAAAGTGAAAACACAAAGAAACTGCATATAGCAATATTTGCTTCCCATACAGGAACTAATATGCAAGCGATTATTGATGCCTGCAGAAGAAAGGATTTGGATGGGATAGTATGTGCTATAATAAGCAATAACGCAAATTAGCAAGCATTGGAGAAGGCAAGAATAGCAGGAGTTCCTGAATATCATCTTAGTAATAAAATAGATCATGAAGACTATGAATTGGATGAAGCAACATGTAAAATACTAACTGAAAGTGGCTTAGATATCGTCTGTCTGGCTGGGTACACAAAAAAGCTAGGACCTGAGATTTTGAAACAGTACGAAGGACGTATACTCAACATTCATCCTTCACTATTGCCCAAATACGGTGGCAAAGGAATGTACGGAACCCATGTGCATAGAGCGGTTATTGACGCAGGAGATAAAACGACAGGGGTTACAATTCATTTGGTAGAAGAGGAATATGATACAGGAAAGATAATTCGGCAATGTGAAATTGAAGTCTTGGAAAGTGATACTGTAGATACCTTATCAAAAAGGGTACTTGAAAAAGAAAACTCCTTCTATGTGGAGACCTTGAAACTAATAAGTGAAGGTATAATTGAATTGTAACATCTTCACGCAGAATGCAGATAAGCGGGTTCGCCGGTGGTAAGGTTTAGGAAAGGACTTAAGAAAGTTATATTATGCGAAACATGGTGCAGGGAAAACTCGCCATCATAGCGGGTGATTAAAAAATATTAATAATTATCTCGCTATGGGAAGGAATAGTTGAATGTCTAAAATATATATTTCTGATTTGGATGGAACTTTACTTCAAAATAATGCTACATTATCAGATTTTGCTATAGATACTCTGATAAGATTATTAACAGAGGATTTAAATTTTACAATTGCCACAGCAAGAAGTGTAATCTCTGTTCAGCAAATATTAAAGTATTTGCCTTTGAAGCTGCCTATTATAGAGTTCAATGGAGCGTTTATCAGTGATTTTGAGACAGGCAGACATGAAATTATTAATGACATCTCTGGAGATATAAAGGAAGAAATATTCGAGCATATTTTGCAGTATAATCTTACTCCTTTTATATCCAGTTTTAATGGTAATGAGGATTGCTTACATTACGAACAAGTTATAAATGAAGGTATGGAATGGTACTTAAAAAGCAGGACAAGCGGAAACGACAAACGGCTAAGGAAATCGGTTCTACGAAAAACACTTGCTGAGAATGTTGTATGCTTTATTGTTGTGGATAAGCTGGATAATTTGCTTGAGCTAACAAATCTACTACAGGAAAAATATACAAAACATATTGAGGTCCATCTCATTGAAAACCAATATTCACCTGGGTGGTATTGGCTCACCATACACGATTGCAAAGCAACAAAAGACCAGGCTATTAGTATTATTCTAAAGAAATACGGGCTTAGATTAAACGACTTAACCGTATTTGGAGATAACGCAAATGACGTAAAAATGTTCAAATTATCCAGGCATTCAATAGCTGTCAGTAATGCAAAACCCGAGTTAAAAAAATATGCAACCCGAATTATTGGAACAAATGAAGAGGATAGTGTTGTAAAATATATTATGGACAAACATAAGGGGAGTCGTCCATGACCGTGCCTGCAGGACAAAGCAATACTGATGAAGTATATATCCGGGAAGTGTCTTCTAAAAGTGATTTAGAAGAAAGCTTATGGACCATAAAGGTTTCTTTCCTGACTGTAGCAAAGGATTTTAACCTTACAGAAGAGGATAACCCTCCAAACCCTGCCTTTACCAGTATTAGCAAGCTTAAAGGAAAGGCTAAAGGACTGGTATAGGAAGTTTGGGTTTGAGGAAACAGGCTTAAGAAAGTTTGAACATTTGTCTTTTACGGTTTGTTTCATGGAAAAGCTCTTCAATAAAGTCGAAAAAATTAAAAAAAGGAAAAACTAAAATGGAAAATGGAGTGGGCAGAGTATAGGAATGGTTGAAAAATAATTTCAAGTTTTTCTTTTGGAATGGTTTTATGATTCCATTTCCTAAAAACAACAAAGACATTATCGGCACATAAATACTTGAAATTAAATTTTAGTAATTCCGTAGGCATTTAATTCTGTTTTTCTTACCAACGTGTTTTCCCACAAACTCTTTAATTGATCACATTTGCATATATATAGTGTACTTGTGAATTAAAGAATAATATATATCATAGGATTAGATTTAGATGACTGATCAAATAAAAAATGGAAAAATAAAAGTATTATTTTTATTTATTTCGTTACTCTTGCCTTATCCTGCAAATGCAGATAATAGCACTTTGAAAGGTAATATTGGGAATTCAGATATGCATCATTTACCAAATGATTCCCTCAATCGTACTTCTAACAATGATATTAAAGGTCAAGATATGGATCAAGCTACAGAGAATAATCTTTCATCGATTCTCTAATCTCTACATTCTTAATTGAAAATAGTAGTGGAAGATTTTCAAAACCATAAATGCGGACATATGCCAGATTGGCCATTATATAATTAGGGTTAAAGGCCATGAAGGATGTCCATCGTTTAGATGTCAAAAGTGCTGAACAGAATTTTCTCTCTGAAGTCGAGTATGACTTTGAACTTGCACCTGGAGTCTCCAGGTCTATCCTTGAATCTGT
>JAUPKV010000077.1 GCA_030837265.1 Methanobacteriota archaeon | reverse complement strand
TATATTTGTTGGATTAATATCAGTTGTTCTATTTAACACTTTCACATTTATACCTTTAGCAATTATCGCATCGATACTAGTTTTCGCTTCGATTAAAATGCTTGAAATACGAGATATTAAAAAATACTGGAAGTATTCTAAAAAAGATTTTATCGTTGCAATACTTGTAACTCTTTTAATGGTTGCAATAGACAGTGTCGTCGGACTTCTTGCTGGTACAGTTTTAGCACTACTTTACTTCGTTGAAAATTTCTCAAAAGGCCACTTTGATATAACTAGAAACAGAGGCAATCAATTCATAGATAGGCTTTACGAAGGAGATTTCGATAAGTTTAATGAACCAGTAGATGTTGTGGTTTATTCCTTTAAAGGATCTTTAACATATGTAAACGGAGAGACCCATAAAGACAGAATTCATGAAAAAACAAATATGTTTGAAACTATAATTTTGAGAATGCGAGAGCTTGGGCACATCGACCATGATGGCGTAGAAATACTTTACGAAATAATCGAAGACCTAAAGCTAAACAACAAACAAGTTTTTATAACAGGACTTTCTAGAGAGATTGAAAACTCGATAACAAAAAATGATAAGAAGCATTTGATTAGCGAAGGTATGATTCTAAATAATACAACTTCAGCTCTAAAAGAAATAGGTTTTATAATCGCATAAAACAAAAGCCCGCATTCGCGGGCTTTTGTTTTAGTTTTCGTCGTTGTTGTCGTCTCCACCTCTTCCTCTACCACTGTTATCATCATCTTCCGAGTCGTCGTTACCATCATCGTCTTCTGAATCATCATCATTAGAATCTGAGTCGTCGTCAGAGTCATCAGAGTCGTCATTACTGTTATCAGAGTCATCGGAATCATCAGAATCGTTATCATCGTCAGAATCATCACTATCAGATTCTGAGTCGTCACAATCTTCTGCATCTCTCCATTCACCTCGACAGAAAACCTCATCGTCGTCTTCTTTAACATCAGGCTTATTTGATTTGTCATCTTTAGCCTTATCATCGTTTTTTCCGTTATTAGTTTTGATTTCTATTTTTCCATCTTCTACCTCTATCTTCATTCCATCCTTTGTCTTTATCTCAAGATCAAGATTTGGATTTTCATCAAGAAGTACCATTATAGATGCAAGAGCAGCTCCGAGCTTTGCCTTATCTTCGTCAGACAGATTTGAGTTTGTAACCATATCACCAACCTCACTTAGAGAACCTTCAAAATCTTTTTGCTGTTTTGGTGATTTAAAAGAAGCGGAATTAAAACTATTTAAAAACTTTTTGTCATCTGCACGAGAATCCCTGTCTTCTGTTTCAAAACTAAGCACCGCTTCAATCGCAGATTCAGTTAAATTATACTTTTCTGCTATCTGATCAATTATTTCAGATCTATCTTTTTTATCTGTAATAAAACCATAGTATTTATCATCTGCTTCAACTTTTACAGTTGTCTCATTCGTAAATACATCCACCTCAACCTCTGTTAAGTTTGCAGAACTTAAATCAATATCTCTTGTTATTACACTACTTTGTTTTTTTATAATATTTTCAGCTTCGTTAATTCTTTCTTCAGCAAAACGAACCTTTAACTCATTCTTTTTCTCTTCTGTATTAGCCAAAGAAACTCTCGCTTTCTCTAAAGCTAAATCAAGACCAAAAAGAGTATCTCCTGGGACAGAATTATTAGCAGCAGCCACAGCACCTCCTCCACCCAATAATAAAACCAACGATAATATTGCTCCAATCATATTTTTTTTAAAATTAAATGATAATTTTTTACTTCCTTCTTTTTTAAAAACAACAGAAGACCAAATAAAATTTTTCTCATCATCTGTGAGTTTTTTTACTTTTATTTTTTCAATTTTTTTAGAAAAATTATATTTCATATTCTGGCATCCTACTTCTTAATTTGTTTATAGCTCTGTGATGCAAAACCTTTGCATTGTTTTCGCTGATGTTCAAGGCGCTTCCGATTTCTCTAAAACTAAAATTTGAAAAATATCTTAATTCCAGAACTATTCTTTCTTTATTTTTTAAAGAAGATATTTCTTTTAAAAGCACTCTATAGTCTTCTTTATTTTCTTCATATGATTCATATTCTATAAAATCATAGACATCCTCCAAGGAAACATTCTTAACAAATCTTATTCTCGCCTTCCAAAGTTTTCGGCGAACGACCGTGAACAAAAATCCATAAAAATGCGCCTGTGATATATATTCAAACTTTGACAATGACTTCCATAAAGAAAGATATATATCTTGAACTATTTCTTTAGACCAATCTCGATCCTGAGTTCTTAAAAGCACATAGGAAAAAACCTTATCTATAGTTAAGTCATAAATAGCTCGGAAATCAACGTCTTTTCCGCTTCCACTTTTAAATATTTGATCTAAATCCATACCCTCAATAATTATATACCCTATTAACTATAAAAGGTTACAATTAAGAATTTCTAAGTCTTTTAACCCTTTCTTCTACTGGAGGGTGAGTACTCCAAAGACTTTGGAACCAGCCTGTTTTTTCTTTTCCTCCAAAAGGATTTGAAATAAAAAGGTGAGCTGTTGCATGGTTAACTTTTTTCATAGAACCTCCATAACTTGAAATCTTTTCAAGAGCGGAGGCCAAACCTTCTGGATATCTTGTTATTAAAGCTCCAGTTGCATCTGCTAAAAATTCTCTTTTTCTAGAAATGGCAAGTTGCATAAGCGTTGCAATTATTGGAGAAAGTATCATAAGAAGAAATCCTATCAAAACTAAAACAAGTCCGATC
>JAUPKV010000076.1 GCA_030837265.1 Methanobacteriota archaeon | reverse complement strand
CTTCCGATCTTAAACTGAAATTAAAGAGGGGATACTCATACTCTAAACCAGGTGAAACACGAACGTCTATGTAAAAAATTATTTAGATGCATTTAATATTTAGTTATTATGTCCAGAGTGGACATTCATATGTAGAAAACGATGCCAGTGTAGAATTGTATATTATCAAAATCAAAAATGATATTTAAATGGTGGAAAAATTTCAATATACAAAAAAAGAATTATGAAAAAGTCAATGGTATTTTCTGCGGTTGAGTTCATAAATCGCATTATCAATCTTGCTTGAAAGCTCATTCATCCTTTCTTCGATATTTGTTCCTGTATTATCCATGTTAACTTTAAGAGTACGATCCTTTGCATCTATTTTATTTTCAAACTCCTGGAGCTTGTTGTTAATAGAGATAAGCATAACGGCTAGCGTTCCAACCAGAACCATAACCGAGAGAATTATCAGGGGATTTGTGGATTTGTATTCAAACCTATTAAGCCATTCAAATGACAAAAGGAAGGATGACAAAACCATCACAACAAGAAACACTGTATCTCTAGTCTCCATCGTATACCTCGAATATACCTGTAAAATTTCTTGCAATACCAAAGTTTTCATGATATAACATGTTCAAAATTGATCGAACATGAAAGGATCACTTGCTAGCCATAAAACATGTTCTGAAAGGGGGGAGGAAATTCAAAAGAACAAATTGAGGCTGAGCAGGAGTAAAACTAATAAACTGATGCTCCAGCGCAATATAAAAAAGTATCTAATTAGTTTCGGAAGCATTTAAAGGAGGTTTTAAGAATAAACTTAATTCACGATTCGGAGGAAAGGATTATCATAAAAGCCGACATATGCCGTAAATTTCCATAAACAAGTATTGTCTTTAAAATATATAACCATAAAAATATATTTATAACATACCGAGGTATGTAGAAGAGGTTATATATTTACAATTTGAAAAGACAGAGATGAAAGAGTAGCAAATATTTAAGGGAATAACAAATAGGCATCTGCTAAGAATAAGGAGTTTAATTCTTGAGTTCCAGCAAACATTCAATAAAAGATTATTTCCCTTTTCTTTCCATGGCGGGACTGCTTCTTGTTGTGCAAGTCATTGCAATTTTATTATCCAGGCCGATGGAAGCTAGTGGAATGCAGGCTTTTGAGGATCCAAACCAGGTATCAAATTCTATATATTATATATTATTGATCCTGGCTTTCACCCTATTAGTCTTGATAGCAATAAAAAAAGATATGAAATGGATTATCAGTCTTCTGATATATTTTTCCATTCTGAGCACTCTATATTATGTATTTCTATCCCTGCTTAATCTCCTCCCATTCATATCAGAGTTTAATGCCATCACTATTTCGATTGTGGTATCTGCAGTAGTGACGGTCTTGCTTTACAAGTATCCTGAGTGGTATGTGGTTGATTTTGTTGGAGTTTGCGTTGCAAGTGGAGTCAGTGCCTTGATAGGAATTTCCCTATCGATAATTCCGATCGTAGTTCTCCTGGCGCTGCTTGCAGTCTATGATGCCATCTCAGTTTACAAAACAAAACATATGATAACCATGGCTGAGGGACTTATGGACCTTAAACTTCCAATTTTGTTTGTAATCCCAAAGCATTCGAAGTATTCATTCTTGCACGAAAATTTTAAAGCAGGGGAAAAGCGTGAAGCTTTTTTCATGGGTCTCGGAGATGCTGTAATGCCCACTCTGCTGGTAGTTTCAGCAAATGTATTTATTCACAGCAGTGGAGGAATAATCTCTTATCCGGTACTTGGGGCAATGCTTGGTACTCTTGCAGGCTATGCAGTACTTTATACTTTCGTAATGAAAGGAAACCCACAGGCCGGCCTTCCCTTCCTGAATTCAGGAGTAATCCTGGGATTCTTCATTGGTGTACTGCTCTCAGGAGCTTCAATAATTTGAAAAGGAAAGTTAATTTTTTTAACAACTTCTTTTCAATGTTTTCATTTTTGTTATTTTCAGGACAGTTTTCACAAAGATTTTTTTATTTTACGCTCAATCACTTTACATGATTAAAAGAATTGCAGTGGTCTTTGACAGTGCGGGAACATTACTGCACATGTACAGGGTTGCAAAAGAAGCGAATACCGGAAAAATCCTTGAGAATATAGAGAGCACTGCTATTGTCGCGCAAAAGAATGGTTGTGGGCTTGTAGTTCTTAATACGGCAAATGATGTAATTCTGAGCTCAAGGAAAGATATGTCTTTATTCGAATTTATAAATGAGTTCGGAGTTTCATTAAGTATAAGTTGTTCAAAAGGAAATGTTTCCCCGGAAACAGCATATGAAGTTATAAAAGGAATAGCCCCGTTAATGGGTGATTTACATGAGGTATTGGAGAAGGTCGCATCTCACTGCCCAAATATATTTTATCTCGCAACAGGCCTGATAGTTGACTCGGAAGCAAAAAGCATACCATATACACTTGGCACCGGAGGACGGGTTTTCAGCACCACGCTGCAAACTATCCAAGCTCTCCACGCAATGGAGATAGATACGTATATAGCATCAGGAGATGGCATTTTCACCTTAAGTCAACTTGCCAAATTTATAAATATTCCTATTGAAAGAGTCTATGCTTATTCGGATACCTTGAAAAAAGAGAGAGTAGTGCTTGAATTAAAAAGAAAATACCAGAAGGTAGTTATGGTTGGCGACGGGATCAATGATATATTGGCGCTGAGGGCAGCAGATGTAGGAATAATGACAACTCAACAAGGAGATAAAAGACCCAGGGAGCTTAGAGAAGCAGCAGATGTTATAATTAATGATATAATAAAAGTTGTGGATGTAGTAAAAGGGTTGTAGATGTAATAAAGGGGCTCTAATAAATCCATAAGGGCTAAAATCGAGACACAAGAAGGTGTAGCTTATATATAAAAAATAATTTATATAATAAACAGAATAAGTGCTAGTTCGTCAAGTTTGGCAGATGAGCTTGATTTTAGATGTTAACAGTGAAAAAATAATGCGTTATGTTTATCTAATGTTTATTCTTATTTAGTTGTTGCTCAAATTCGTTAAAACTACTGTCCCTGTTAATTTGTCACCTATTGAAATAATTACTTTTCATTTGAGTTAATGCCAAAGAAGGCAATAACTAGCCACCAGAAGTCATTGCGCTCATAATTGCGGAGGAATAGAATGCCAGTATTTATTGAAGTTAAGAATTTAACCTTAGATTACAACGGTTTTAAAGTACTGAAAAATGTAAGTTTAAGCATCAATGAAGGGGAAGTTGTCGGAATCCTGGGAAAGAGCGGATCAGGGAAAACAACTCTGATGCATGTGCTGCGCGGTACCGAGTCTTTCGAAAACATCTCAGGTGAGGTTATTTATCACTTAGCTCGTTGTGAGAAGTGCGGATACGTAGAACTTCCTAGCAAAGTAGATCAGAAATGCCCTGTCTGTGGAGGAACGCTTAAGGCTTTTGAGGCCGATTTCTTAAAGTTCTCACTTTACGACCCGGTAAGAAAAGATATTACTAAAAGAATTGCAATCATGTTGCAGAGGACATTTGCCCTTTATGGAGACGAAAGAGTTATTGTAAACGTTATAAACTCCCTGACCGAAATAGGGTATCAAGGGCAAGATTCTATGAGAAAAGCGGTTGAGCTGCTGGAAGAAGTGAATATGAGCCACCGAATGATGCATGTTGCCAGAGAACTTTCAGGTGGAGAAAAACAGAGAGTTGTACTCGCAAGACAGCTAGTAAGAAATCCCATTCTTCTTTTAGCTGACGAGCCAACCGGCACCCTTGATCCTATGACTGCAAAACTGGTACATAATGCCATGATCAGAGCAGTGAAAAATCATAATATGAGTATGATCCTGACCTCACACTGGCCCGAAGTTGTTGAGCTTCTGGCAGATAAAGCGATCCTGCTTGAAGATGGAGAAGTGGTTCAGGAAGGAAACCCCCTTGAGGTATCTGCAGCCTTCATGAAGGACGCATGCATGGAGAGACAGGAAGAAAAGAGTTCTTTGGTTGGAGAGCCTATTATTAAGGTGAGGGAACTCTCAAAACGTTATATTTCAGTAGACCGTGGTGTAGTAAGAGCTGTTGATAAAATCTCTTTTGATGTAAAAGAGGGGGAGATCTTCGGACTGGTTGGGGTTAGTGGCGCAGGAAAGACTACTACCTCCAAGATTCTTATGGGAATTCTGCCCCCGACTTCCGGCGAAGTGAAGGTCAGGATAGGAGACGACTGGGTCGACATGACAGAGTATGGAGTGGACTATAAAGGACGAGCAACTAAATACATGGGATTTCTACACCAGGAATACGGCCTTTATACTCACAGCACTGTAATTGATAACCTTACAGAATCCATCAGCCTGGACTTGCCTTTCGAACTTGGTGTCCGAAAAGCCATTGTCACACTTAAGGCAGCAGGATTCGAAGTAGATAAAGCAAAAGCTATTTTACCCAAAATGACTGATGAACTGAGTGAAGGAGAGCGACATAGAGTTGCCCTTGCACAGGTCCTGATTAAGGAACCGAGAATCGTCATTATGGACGAACCTACAGGGACAATGGATCCGATTACAAAGATTTCGGTGGCGTCCTCTATTCTTAAAGCTAGAGAAGATGTAGGGGAAACCTTTGTGATAGTTTCCCATGACATGGATTTTATAAATGAAATCTGCGACCGTGTCGCACTTATGCGTAATGGAAAAATTGTAGAGATAGGTAAACCTAAAGAAGTACTTTCACAATTAACTGACGAAGAGAAAATCCAGGCTGCAGAAGAATTATAAATATGCTGCTACCTCTTAGTATAGAAAAAATATTGAAATGAGGTGCCGATTACGAGTGATGAGATCAGCGTAGAGGTAAACAGTCAAAAATATATTTTGCCTGCAGGCTCTACCCTAGGAGACGCCCTTAAAGTATCCAGAGCCCCCCATAACGACGGTACAGCTATAGGGATTATTAAGGAGACTGCTGAGAAAAGGAAGGAAATTATTACCGAATACGCTATCAATACTCCAAAAGGGGAATTCAGAATAGAGATTAATAACCCTGAATTACCCTCCGGAAAATTATGGGCTAAGCATTTTAAAGAATATGAAGGAAAACCTGTTCATTGGGCGACTCCAGACGCTCTGGCCTTTGGACCTTTTGAAGCTGAGATCAAACCTTCACGCGGAAGCAAAAGTTTCAAAGAATTCGATGTTCTTTTCGGAGCAGGAGGTTTTGATCCTCGAAACACCCACCTGATCTTCTCTCGAAAGAGACATCAAGCTGAGTATGGAACACCCGAAGACACTATTTTTGCCTCAGTCGTGACCGGGAGAAATACCTTATTCAGGCTCTCGAAAGAAGATATGATCCTGAACATCGAGCCGATTTTAGAATGGGAACAGCTCTCGGAAAAAACCTGCACATCTGACCTCTCTACCCCTCTTGAAGACGGATACAGCATTTATACCTATTTTGAAGTGGAGCTGTCCAGAGACGCTCCCATAGGAGCAGAACATTTCTATGCCCTTACCCGAGAAGGAAAAATTGATGCAGATGTGATTACCAGCTCATTTATTTCGGATGACAGTTTGAAAGGAGAGCCCGTTCCATATGAAAATTTTGAGTCAAGAAGTGAAGGTGCCATATCGATCCGTACAATTGGATATGGAGCAGGCAGGATTTATATATCAAAAGAGGAGAGACCTTCAAGTCTAGTGCATTCGGTTGTAGGGCATGTGACCAGAGGTATTGAACTTATCAAACTCGCAGAAAAAGGACAAAAACTATCAGTCGAATGTATCCCACCTCAGATTGTCCTCCTGGGACACAGTTTTCAGGAGGCTGAACCTGTACTTTCTTCCATAAGAGTCGAACTGGTAAAGGACGGATACACAGGTGAAGATGCAGTAATTGTCCGGCAGGATCCTCCAACAACACTGGAGATTCTCGGGGAAGCAAAAGTAACTGCCTACGCAGTCTCAAGAGCTAAACTTATCAGAGTCGAACTTTACGCCGAAAAAGCCCCGAAATCTGTAGATTTCTTCCGACATGCTCTCGGACTTAAAACAAAGACCGTAGGAAAGCTGCCCGTATTTATGATATACGATGATACTTATCTCTTCAAAACAGAGAAGGAAGTTGTGAAATATAAAGAGATCCTTCCTGAGAATTCGCCCACAGATAAAGTGCTTGCCGGGGAGATAGGAATAACAAACCAGGCGGCAAAAAGGATGGGGACCATCGGAGTCAGACTAATAGACGACGATCTCTTCGGCCCTACAGGAGAGAAATTTTCTTCAACAAACATTATTGGTCGGATTTTGGAACCGGAGAGACTAATTGGCATCAAGAAAGGAGATGCTATTTACGTAAGTGAAGTAAGAAACGGGGAAAACGCAGCTAAGTCAACAGAATAAGAGATCAACAATCTGGTAATAATTTAAGAATTATAACTAATAATATATATGAAGTGTAATATATAGCCACAGTACACAAGTGAATTATATCGAGCTATAAACTTATAAAAGTCAATCTAGAAAAACTCGTAAAAGCTGGCCTAGAGAAATAAGTCAGTTAAATCTAATAAACCAGCGTCTTTAATGTAAATCTAATTGATAATTATCCAACCTTACCACACATTCTTAAGAATATTCAATTATAAATTTACGCAGGTGAAGTCTCCCAAAGTTAAGGAGAGACGAAACATGACGGAAGCAAAAAAAGAAGAGGTTACAAAATACATTGTAATCAGTTCGGATGAAGTGTTGCCTTCAGATGTAGCAATGACCATTTATGAATCCGAGTTTCCGGTTACGATAAAAGAGACATGTTTTGGACTTATCGTTTCCGGACAGAAAGAAGATGTCCAGGCAGTGGTCGAAAAAGTTCGACAGCTGGATAAGAATCATATTTTTATTAAAGATAGGGGCTTTCCTGCAGGAGATGAGAGGCGCTGCCGTGCAACCCGTGGAGGGGGCGCAAGACCTGGGTTTCACTTCCTGAGGGAAGAAGTGAAGATGCTTCCAGCTATAGGGGCCGCACTTGATGAACTTGAAAGAAAGAAACCTGTAAAAGAGAAACGCAAGGAGAAAAGCAGGCTTAAAGTTTCGGACTTAGAAAAAGTTATTGAGAATGAGCTTGCGAGGTGAAATTTTGGCAAAGGTCTTCATTTATCCCATAAACAGTCTTATTCTAGCTGACCTGGTAGAACGCTTTGGGCATAAACCCCTTACCATGATGAACCAGATCAGGGAAAAAGTAACAAGTATTGGCCTGGATTCCCCTCCAATAAATGTCACTCCTGAAGATCCAAAATTGGGACTTAGATATGCTGCAATTGAAGTCCCACCTGGAGTAAGGGGCAGGATGGCCTTGATAGGCCCCCTCATAGAAGTAGCAGAAGCTGCAATCATTGTTGAAAACCCACCGATTAACTTTGGGTGTATTGGTTGTAACCGCACAAATGAACTGGCTAAATATCTAATCCGCTCAAAGGGAGTACCGGTTTTGGAAGTAAAATACCCTGAGTCCGACGAAGAAGCCCGTGACTTTGTGAACAAAATCGCAGCTTTTCTAGAATCACTACCTAAAGAAAAAACAGATGAAGCTGAGAAGATTGTAACGGAAGAGCCACCAGAGCAGGAGATTGTAAAATGAGCGCTGAAGAAGCAGGACTTGTCAAGATTGCCCTGGTATCCTGTGGTTCTGAATATTCCGGAGTTCAGGCTGAGTTTGATGCAGCTGCAGCTCAGGTTAGTGCAAAGTTTGTTTACCCTGAGATTGACGTCGCATCGCTGGAAACAATAGGTAGGGATTTCGGACTTGAGGTTGCAAGCGGAGACTTGAGGCTTATGATGGCACGGGCAAAATCTGTTGTCGAAGGCACAACTAAAGTCGATGGGGTATTCATAACCACATGCTTCCGCTGCGCTGAAGGGGCTATTGTCCGAAATGAGATTAGAAGGTACATCCATAAGCACTCAAACATTCCAGTAATTAGCTATTCATTTACCGAACGCACCAGTGCAGGCACTCTGCTCACTCGTCTGGAAGCCCTGACCACTGTTGTTAGGCGCAGGCACTTACTTACAAGGGAAACTCAGACAGGACTGACTGCTGGCATAGACTCCGGGTCGACAACTACGAAAGCAGTTGTTATGAGAGATAACAAAATAATAGGCAAAGGTTGGGTGCCCACAACGAAGGTCATCGAGAGTGCAGAAGAAGCATACTCGCATGCCTTAAAAGAAGCCGGAGTTTCCAGGGAAGAAATCCAGGCTCTTGGCACAACAGGATACGGGCGTTTTCTAATAGGAAACCATTTTAAGGCCCAGCTTATTCAGGAAGAAATAACTGTCAACTCAAAAGGGGCAGTCTATCTTGCAAACAGGCAGAAAGGAGCGGCAACTGTTATCGACATAGGTGGAATGGACAATAAAGCGATCACGGTTGAAGACGGGATCCCAGGGATGTTTACAATGGGCGGGATCTGTGCCGGAGCCTCCGGGCGTTTCTTTGAAATGATCGCAAAACGCCTTGGAGTAGATATTACCGAGCTTGGAGCTCTGGCAGTCAAAGGCATGCACGAAAATGTTTCCATGAACAGCTACTGCATAGTCTTTGGTATCCAATCCCTTGTAAACTCCCTTGCTAAAGGGGCCACCCCGGAGGACGTGGCTGCTGCAGCTTGCTTCAGCGTGGTAGAACAGATTTACGAGCAGCAGCTGCAGGAAGTGGACGTAAGAGAGCCGTTAATTCTTGTAGGTGGTTCTTCCCTTATTGAAGGAGTTCCAAAAGCCCTGGGGAGACTGCTCAAACTTGATGTCCTTGTACCTGAAAACTCCCACCTGATCGGGGCTGTAGGAGCAGCATTGCTTGCTTCCGGCTTTGTGGAGGAGTGAGGAAAAGATGGATTCGCTTGAAACTTTCGTTGTCGAGTCCGCAATTCCTTCGGAACAGGAATTTTACAGAAAGATTGTCGAGGACAACCTTGTGAGTCTCAAGCTTGCCCCGGCAATAGGAAGAATAAAAGTAGTGCTAAGACCTGAAGATTCTCTTTTTCAAATGGCGATAATTCTCAGGAATGTGGGCACCAAAATTACGACGATTGATATTGCTGATATAGAAACAAAGCCTGTTGCTCATGAAATTCTAATTTCTATTAAAAAAGAACAGTATATTCCTGAGCTGTTGGGCAAACTCTGGGAACGTTACGGAAGACAAAATATAAGCCAGCCGGACCGCTGGACAGTAGCCATACATACGGACAAAGTAGAGGAAGAGGCAGCTTTTCTTGGAGAGATGAAAATTGCGGATCCCAGGCATAAGCTTCATGAAAACCTGGTTGATTTTTCAATTAGGGTTACTCCGGAAGGTTTCAGAGTCCGATATCACCTATATAAAGGTAGCAACTTTATCTTTGTAGCTTCCGAAGAAGCATTAAAGCAAGAATGGATCAAAGAGGCAGAGGTAATGCTTGAAGAACTGATGGAAGGAGGAAAGAAGTAAGATGCCAATACTCCTGCCCTATCTTTATAATGGCGGCGTCTACAAACATGGGTTTTTAATCGAGTTGCTGGAAGACCTGGGAGGCTACATTATTCAGAAAGTAGTTACCGGGACAGAAGTCAACCTTATAATGCTTATCCCTGAAAAGGATGTCGCGATAGTAGAAAAGCAATCTAAAGAACTGCTTGGGACCCTGACGGAAGCTCCTCTTACCGGTGTTGAGATTGCAGTCGTTTCTCCTACCCTTGCTTCACATCATCTTCCGCATTCAGCCTGTGACATAGCAGAGAATCTCCGTCACCCGGGAGCCAATACTACTATGATAGGGCTTGCCAGAGGTATGGGGCGAAGAGTATCATTGTCAATGGACTATGAAAGAAGACTAATCAATGAACATGATATTGCAGTATTTACTTTCGGGTCGTTTCGTGACTGCATTATAAACAAGAAACCAAAGCTTTTCGAAGGTATCGAAATACCAATTGTAGTGACAGGTGGTCCTGACCTGAAGACCGAAGAAGTTCCCGGAGCCGATCTCTATGTTGGGGACATTGGAAGGACTTCTCACAGACTAAGAAAAACAGAAGAGGTTAATGCACTCAACAGGCTAAACGAAGAAGTTGGAAAAATTGCAGATAAAATTCGCAAAGAGCAGGCAAGAGACCCACTTACAATAATTCCTGCCCGAGTCATGAAAGAGATCGAAAACCAGGTTCCGGCTATCCAAACGGTGCTTTCTCCTGCCCCCCTTACTCTAAAGCTTAACGGAGTCAGGGTTAAACTTCCTTATGATGAATTCCATGAAAAAATTGAGAACCTGAAATTTGACGAAGGAGTTATACTTTCCGAACTAGCAAATGTTTCCAGATCAAAGATGAAAAATTATATATTGATAAAAATCAAATCTAAGTCTGACGTCGGTTTTGCAATTTGACCCAGATTCTATGAGTAAGAATTACCCTTTACATTTCTACTGGGTTCGTGTCTTTTCACTTATCCTTTAAACTGTAAAGCTTACCGGAAAATGGCGTCCAAGCCCGGTTCTACGCTAAATATACAGGTGAATTCGTATGGAACTTGAGGATATCGTGGAAATTTTGAAAAATGATCCTGATAAAGCCGTTACTGAACTCATTGAGGATGTCCGGAAGCAGTATGGCGAAGTCCCCTACATAACAAATTTTATGAAAGATTTTCCTGAAATTTTCATCCCGAAAACAATTTATGATAACTCCATCA
This sequence comes from Methanobacteriota archaeon, assembly GCA_030837265.1. The sequence continues at coordinate 296 of JAUPKV010000076.1, read as the reverse complement.
TGCGAGGACTGCAGGGCCTCGACCAGGATACAGTTGAGCTTATTTCAATAGGAGTGGCTTCTGCCCTCCGTTGCGACCCCTGCCTGAAAATTCATATCAGGGTTGCAAAAAGAAGAGGGATTGATAAAGAACGCATATTTTATGCGATTATGATAGGAGCGTCACTAGCTAACGCAGCAGTGCTTGCCGAGAGCACCAGGGCTCTTGCCTCAGAATTTCCGGATGAAAATGAAGACGGTAATGACTATAAAGGGAGAAATCCAGACCATTGCTGTGATCCGAATTGTGCAATCTGT
>JAUPKV010000075.1 GCA_030837265.1 Methanobacteriota archaeon | reverse complement strand
CATCCGGCCTGCGTTTAAGGCAAAGAGAGGAGAACCCATGCAATAATACACTTTATGATTGCTGTTTTCTGTTGCAAGGCCCTGGACAATTTCCAGGCGTGAACGGATAAAAGAAGTCAGTTCTTCACCTTTTTCCGGCACATTTGCTTTTTCCGCAATGAACCTGATAAAGTCAAGGTAAGAGTATGGCTGCTGTATCATATGGTGTATTTTCATAAGAGTCTCAGGGTCATAGATTTCTTTCCATATCTCCATTAACCTGGAGTCATCCAGTACCCCCAGACATATGAGTACTGAATGAACCATACTGAAAGCCCTACTAATCCTGTAACCGCCCATGAAACCTGCCTCATTGAAGCTTTCAACGGCTGTTGTCCCTTTAACCGAAATAGTGTTTCCACAATTACAGGAATAACTAGTCCAGGGTTTAACAAGCCTTGAACCCATAGGTCCATGAAACTCTCGTTCTGCCAGGAGGTTTCCGCATTTCGGACAGTATGTATTCAAATATTCAGTGCCCGGGGAATTGAAGAGATAGACCGAGTCTACATACTTGCGAAGGACGGTACACAGACTTTCCGCCTCACCTATGGAAGGTTCAAGTTCAATGGGAGCGTCATCCAGGGGAAGAAACCGCATGACCTGGAGAGGAATAGTAGAAGAGATTTCAGACACCGCTTTTGAGACCCGGATAACTTCATCTTCGTTTCCTCTCAAATAAACAACCGAAGCCTCGATATGCACTCCCATATTAAAAAGCCTGGAGATGTTGCGGAAAACTGGAGCAGAGGACGGAACTCCGCAAGTCGTATAGCTGCCGTCAGAATAACCCTTAATCCCCACATTGACGAAATCCACAAGCTGGCCAAACTCTTCCAGTGTTTCACCTGTGAAATAGCAGTTGGTTGAACAGCCTGTAAGTAAACCGTTTTCTTTTGCCTGTACTGCAAGGTCCTTGAAGAGATAATAGTTTGCAGCAGGTTCATTCAGTGTCGAAACTATACCCAGGCAGTCCTCCTGCAGAGCTTTTTCCACTACCTGGGACGGGCTGAAGAAGGAGAGATTTAGAGGTTTGCCTGACGCCAGCGCCCTGGCTACGCAGCCGGAACACTGGAAATTGCATCCCGTACTGAAAACCTGAAGGAACTTACCTGAGGGATAATAGTGCAGGAAAGGAATAGTTTCTATAGAAACAGGATAAGCTCCCAGATATCCGATATCGGGGTTCTGGACGATAGTGCCGCTGGCACAGGCATAAGTGCCGCATCTGCCCCTGCTGTGTTCATTGATTTCGCACCTGATTTCACACACGTTGCAATGCATTTTTCAATCTCCCCCGCAAGTACTGCCCGGAGCTTTACTCAGTACTACCCAGAATCCCGATTCGTCCTGGACTACCCTGCAAGGAATGTTCGTCTGCCATCCGGCTTCCTGCATAGCTTGAAGGTTTTCAGGACTGAAGCGCTTTTTGGATTTGGTCTGCCATTCCGGATCTATTTCACTCATTTTTTCCGAAATCTCTGCTCTTAGTTCCTGTGTGCCAAAGCCGCCACCTATCCATGCCTGTCCACCCGGAGAAAGGACACGGGAGATTTCCGTAAAAGCGGCTGGGAGATCTCCCCAGAAAAACACTGAGCCACGGCTTACTATGAGGTCTGCGCAGTCGTCCTTGAATGGGAGGGTATGCACATCGGCCCGCACAGGAATAACTTTTCCAGAAAGACAATGACGGCAAACTTTCTCCTGAGAAAGCCTGCACATCTTCTCGGAAAAATCAACCCCGCAGACCTGCATATCCGTGCTCTCCGCAACGGCAATTCCCAGGGATGCAATCCCGCATCCCAGATCCAGGCATATGCCCTGCCTGATTCCGCTTTGTCCGACTATGTGAGTTGCAATTACCGGGTAGATGGGAGCAAAGATATGCTCCGCAATATAGGGAAAATCCGGAGAAGTGCCTTCCTCGCTCACGTCTTGCCCTCGGCTTTAGGATTAAGTAGCATATTCAGCTCTTTGTCCGTGAGGTTATAGTGGAAGAATTCCGAGTAGAACTCACGGGTCAATTTAGAGAGGTCCATATCTTTGAAAAGGTCCGGATACAGCATTTTTGCAGTCCAGGCAGTTCCGATAATAAGGTGTGGACCCTGCGGCCTGTCAATCCAGCAGAAAGGATTTTGCGGAGCCAGATATACACGCTTGTTCTTAACCGCGTCCAGCCCTGCCCAGAGTGGGTCGGAATATACTGATGTATAAAACTGCGGGCTTGACGTAATAATTACCTCCGGGTTCCAGTTTACGATCTGCTCCATTGAGACCTGGGTCATTCCGTTTCCAGGCGTAAGCTGACAGTCTGCAACATTAATGCCGCCACAGATATCAATTACCTGGGAATGCTGGGAGCCTGAGGGATCTGTCATCAGCCCTTTAGGACCTTCGGCATAGTATACGCGCACTTTCTTATCCTGTGGAATACCTTTTACGGTGCTGTTAATCTCACTCAGGACCGAACTGCGGAACTTAATCAGTTTTTCCGCCTGGTCTGTGCAATTAAGCAGCTTACCCGCATATTCTATTGTAGGATCCGACTGCGTCACGAAGATAATAGAATCATTAATAGCCACCACCGGAATGCTTCCAAAACTTTCCTGCCGGCGTTCGATGGCTTCCTGGATTTTCCCATCCGTGGTGTACCCTTCAATTACAATGTCAGGATGCATGTTGATTATAGTTTCGTAGTTTCCTGTCTGCGTGCCAAACCAACCGCCAATTATAGGCAAATTGTAATATTTCTCATCCATAAACGGTTGAGTAAAATTGTTTCTGAAATTCCAGCCCACAACTTTTTCCGGCGCAAGCATAAACACAAGGATAGTAGATGGCGGAGAAGTGGCTACTACTGAGGATATATTTGCAGGCACCGTTAATTGCCTGCCCAACATATCAGTAATCTGTGTAGTGCTTGAATTTTGAACAACACTTGAGTTCTGAACAGCCTGCAGATTCGTTTTTTCTGCACACCCGCAGAATGCAACAGCCAGAACCAGTAGAGAAAGTAGCAATATAGTACATATTTTTCCACGCATAGAAATACCCGATCGACTTTTAATGGTTACAGAGTTATGTTTGGATAAACATAATGGTATAAATTATGTTCCGTTCAGGGAAATTACAAATTCTACAGAAAATGTTTTTTAACTCCTGCAATCTCGGTGCATAATGTTGTTTTAAGCAAATGACAAAATAATTGGTTAATCTAAGCGATTGATTTTTATTTGCACTACCTACAACAGGAAGTCACCAACCTATTTCCTATTCATCATATAAATAATTTTTTCTCAAGATATAATATTCGATTCACCATTTCATGAAAGAGAAATGTAAATTTAAGAGGTTAGTTGAGATAGTCAAGAATGATTAAATGTTTTGATCGCTAATAAGCGAGCGAAGGCTATCAAGCTGCAAGTGTTTGCATAATCATCGGAAAAGGTCGATGAATGGAAAAATCAAAAGATATGGTTGGGTTCTGTAATATTTTCGGTGCTATACAGAAATGATCAATTTGGGAAGGTAACTATAATGCTACTGGTTTATATGATATTAGCAGCCAAAGGCTTCACAGAACCATTAAATACAAATATACTTATCGTATTTTTCCTTCAGTATGACTATATCTTCAACTGTCAGATAAGTCATCTCCGTGCTGTCTGCACTCCTGCGCACTTATCATTCCGCAATTCAAAAGACTCAGTGATTCAAATATACCTTCGCCTACGCTTATTCCTTTTAGAGCGCATTTTTTCATTAAACGGTCGTATAGGACTTCATTTTCGCTTTTAATAAAGTCGCACATTTCCGAAATAAATTCATCTGTTATAATTGGCTCTGTTTTGTTTACCCAACTATCAACTGACTCGATTAGATATTGGCGCACGGATTTATTTCTTCCAACATTCATCAGATCCATAAACGCACATTCATCTATGCTTAGAACCCACTTCCCAAGTTTATACTTAAACATATCTCCACTATCTTCTTCCAACCATATCCCTCCAAATAATTAAATTATCATAACTAGAGGTTTATGCTATTT
>JAUPKV010000074.1 GCA_030837265.1 Methanobacteriota archaeon | reverse complement strand
AGTGCAGCTTGTGCCACATTTTTTATTGTTACTTTATTTACGATCAGTGTTACAGGTTTTGGCTGGACATTTGGCTCAAGGACTGCAAGAAGTGGAGTGTGCCCCTGCCTGGGCATTGCGAGGGAAGTCATAAATGCTGTTTCTACCGGTCCTCCTCTCGGACCGATACTAAGGTCAATATGAGCAATTTCAGGACCGGAACCTACGAGAGCTTCTCCTACTATACTTTTTATAATATTTTCTACCATATTAAACACCTTAGCTTCTTTTGAAACCAAACTGAAATACTTACTCTCATAATTAAATAAGTTATCGGTGCATCACAGTTGTTCAAAAAGCCGGATTCATCTTAGGAAAGAATGCAGGAATAAGGATTGTGCATTTTTTTCCATCCCTGTATCTGCGTTTTTTATTGTATTTTTTCTCTTATCGCAAGTCCAATGAAAAGTATTACAGTTAAAAGGATAAGCATCTTGATAGCGTTTGAGTATAAGTGCCAGTCCGTACTAGTTCCGGTTTTCGGATCTTGATTGCTCTCTATATTGGGTTCGTGATATTGAATTGGCTTAGTTTTACTCATGTTCGTATCAACTTGAGTTAAGTTCATCTCATTTGTTTCGCCTGATGTGATTGCAAATGAAGAGAAGCCGCTGGTATTAGCCTGGAAATATATGTATTGTTCATCTTCTCCGGTTTTATTAGTTTTTTGGAGGTGCCACTCTCCATCTTCATACCTTTGCAAAACAACAGTAGATGCTTCAGTCTCATTTAAGCTGGTATTGGCTTTGTTGATTGTGAACCCAATTGATGCATTTTCGATATTTCCCGGTGTTGCAAGGCCATTGTTTCCAACCCAGATGTTCACGTATTTATATACGTTCCCTATCGGGGGATTAGGGGTTAGGACAGATATATCCAGAAGCTGTTCGATAGTAGTTGTTATCTTTCCGAGAGTTTTCTTTGCATCAAACTCTACATAATCAATACAGGTTGCACCCTTTGCAAACTCAAACTTGATATGGTTCCCGGCTGCAACATATCTCGGTGCCTGTAATGTAACCTCAACATTACTAGCTGGCTCGGGTGAACCTACCGAGGTAGCAAGTGAGCCTGAACTCGAAGAACTGGAGCTGGAACTGTCACTACTGCTATCGCTATCATCATTCACGGTAATATAATCGGGCATGGTAAGGACACTTTGTCCACTAGCAGTACTTGCTTGTAGAGATACGGAGTAAGTGCCAGGTTCAGTATATGTGTAAGTGGAGTTCTGAGAAGTTGAGTTGTTCCCGTCCCCAAAATCCCATAACCATGCCGTAGGACTTCCAGAACTGGTGTCATTAAATTCAACTGTTAACGGGGCGTCACCTGACGTTACATTTGTGCTAAAACCAGCAATAAGGGTATTTTCGGAAGAGACATTAATAAATGAAGCAGCTATCGTCGTATTTGAGCTTATATTATTTGATACTGTTAACGCTACAGTATAATTCCCATCCTGAGTATAGATGTACACAGGATTCTGTAGAGTTGAATTGTTACCGTCTCCGAAGTCCCATAACCACAAGGTCGGGGAACCTATGGAAGCATCTAAAAATTGGACAGTAAGAGGGGAGCTTCCTTGAGTAGGGGAGGCACTAAAAGCAGCCATTAGTCCGTTCTCAGTAATAATATAATTTGTTTTCGTTGCAACTCCGGTAGCTGTACCGCTACTGGCCATCAAACTGACTGTATAAGTACCGGTTGTCTGATAAGTATGTGATGGATTGTTTATTGTTGAGTTTGTTCCGTCCCCAAAATCCCAGTACCATGTGGTTGGGTTTCCCGTGCTGAGATCAAAAAATTGAACAGTAAGTGGGGCTTGACCTGAGGTTATACTGGCATTAAAATCGGCTACTACAGCGGAGACAGCAGAGACATTGATTGTTGAGCTGCTCACACTGGATCCAGCTGTATTGGTCGCCGTCAGAGTCACTGTATAATTTCCTGCCGAAGTATAGGTATGACTCGTGTTCTGGATATTTGAAGTGCTGCCGTCTCCAAAGTTCCAGAGCCAGGAAGAGGGTGATCCTGTACTGGTATCTGTAAATGTTACTGTCAATGGTACAGTTCCTGAGGTCGGCGAAGCAGAAAACGATGCGACAGGAAATGTTACACTATTATTGACTTTAATGTAACCGGACTTTGTTGCGGTAGAGCTTCCTGCTGTATTCTGCACCGTTAATTTAACCGCATATGTCCCTGAGTTGTTATAGGTATGCACAGGATTTTCAACGTATAATTTTGCCGTGCCATCTCCGAAGTCCCAGGTCCAGCTTTGTATTGCAGGATTACCAGTACTCAGGTCTGTAAAATAAACTGTCAGAGGGGCAACTCCCGATACCGGGGTAGCTGAGAAGTCTGCAGTAGTTGAGTTTGTAGAAGGGGCTGCACTTGAACAAGTTGCGGCCAGAGCTGAGAATGAAAAGAATAGAAATAAAGATAGTACAATTATTTTTTTCAATTAATACACCTGCTAACCTTTTTTTGCTGAAGTTCACATTTTTACAGATCCAGCTCCCCCCTTTCGGATTCACCAGCCAGCTGTTAATGGATATTCTTCATGCATTACATTAACATTCATCAAATTTTCTTCATATAAAGTCGGGATGCCAAGTGGACCTCACTCATAAAAGTACTCGATGAACCTCTTTTAGGCTAATTAAAGAGTCTAAAAGATTTGTTTGCTATATATCATCAACCTTATATTACATGAATAGACTAAGATTAAGAAGGTTAATCGCCGTCCAAAATATTAAATCTTTTGTTTTGATACTTATAACGAAAATTTTTTAAAATTTAAAATTCAATGTCAAACAATGTTTTTTAAGAGAAGGAATATGAGAAATCAATCTGGTGTTATATTTTTCTGTAAAACAATTAAATTATTGATAAAATTTGATCTTATTTGAAAATTGGATAAATTAATAAAGTAAGTAAGTTGATGAAAAATAGTAAGTTTTAAATACTGACTTTAAAAGTTGTTCTAATTATTGAATTGATTTGAGGGAGTCGAGCTTTGCATACGTTATGTTACTGTTTTTACGTAAAACTT
>JAUPKV010000073.1 GCA_030837265.1 Methanobacteriota archaeon | reverse complement strand
TAGGTGAGCACGGAGTGGTCGTCCAGGGATCGAATCCTGAGAGCTTCGTCGGTTTTTGCAAAATCCCTGTGAGGAGCGGCAAAATAAGTATCCGATTGGATCTCGGTTTTGATTTTTACTGCCCCTATTTTCTTAAGAATAGGGCGGATCTGTTCATGATCCGCTCTGACCTTGACTTCCACTTCAATCATAGTTTCCAGACACTCCAATTCAATCGTTAAAACCGGTCAAATCCTCGTTTACAATCTATTGGCGGAATTCGGAAAATCCGAAGTCAATAATCCTCTGCAGGGACGAATTTGGTGCCGTAATATATCATACCGCGTTCGCCGCCTTCTCCAAGCTTGCGGAATATGGATTTAACTCTCATTCCGATATACATCTTCTCAGGGTCGCCGACGACCTGGGATGTCAGGCTGGGGCCTTCATCAAGCTTGATTATCGCAAGGGTGTATGGGGCCTGGCTTTCAAAACCTTCAGCAGCTGCGTGGATTAGTGTGTAAGTTACTATTTCGCCTGTGCCCTTGAACTTATAGGGCTCAATGTGGCCCGACCGCCTGCAGTTGACGCAAAAATTGCGCGGGGGGTAGAAATAGTTGCCGCATTCTTCACAGCGGGTACCTTCAAGGTTATACCTGCTGCCTATATTTCTCCAGAATCTTGGAACGGAAGACATCGGATATCACTTCTCCCTCGAGAAGATATGAACTACTGCGGTTGCTCCGGACCCTCCAACATTATGGGTCATCCCGTACTTTGCACCTTCTACCTGGCGCTTGCCGGCATCCCCACGTAGCTGGGTTACGATTTCTACAGCCTGTTTAATGCCTGTAGCTCCAACGGGGTGCCCGCAGGCTTTGAGACCGCCGGAAGTGTTGACAGGAATACGGCCTCCTATAGCAGTTTCTCCTTCTGCTGTGACGATTCCGCCTTTTCCTTTCTCGGCAAATCCCAGGTCTTCAATAGCGCAGATCTCGGCAATTGTGAAACAGTCATGTACTTCAACAAGATCTATGTCCTTGGGCTTCAATTTTGCCATGGAATAAGCCCGCTGTGCAGCAATTACGGTTGCATCAAGGGTCGTTATGTCCCGTCTGTCGTGAAGCGCAATGGTATCGCTTGCCTGGGCAGTTGCCTTGATATAAATGGGAGTATCGGTGTATTCGTGGGCAATGTCTGCAGGAGCGAGCAATAGAGCTGAGGCACCATCTGTTATCGGTGAACAATCGAAAATATGCAGTGGATCCGCAACCATAATGGAGTTCAAAACATTCTCCACGGTAATTATATTTTTATATTGAGCAATCGAGTTCAAAGAGCCATTCTTGTGATTTTTTACGGCAACTTCTGCAAGCTGTTCACTGGTGGTCCCGTATCTGTGCATATGTAACTTTGCAATCATTGCATACAGGCCAGGGAAAGTTGCACCTGCCATACCTTCCCATTCCCGGTCGGCTGCTGATGCTAGAGCCGAAGACGCTTCTTCAGTTCCGACATCGGTCATTTTTTCTGCTCCGGCTGCAACTACTATATCACTATAACCGGAAGCTACAGACATGATAGCCTGACGCAGAGCAAGCCCGCCCGATGCACAGGCTGCTTCAACTCTTGTAGCCGGAATATGCAGATTCTTGGATAACCCGGAATAGTCTGCGATAAGAGCACCTATATGTTCCTGATCGACGAAGCGGCCAGCACTCATATTACCCACATAGAGAGCATCGATTTCTTTTCCGCTAGCTCCTGCATCTTCAATCGCTCCTGCTCCGGCTTCAACAACTAAGTCCCTCAAGGACCGGTTCCAGAGTTCTCCGAATTTTGTATTCTTTGCCCCGATAATTGCTACATCTCTCATTGTACTCACTCCGTTTTCAGGATAGGCGGATCTTGCCTTTATGTCTGGCATACCTTGCGTAGTCAATATATATTGGATTCTTAATCAATTCGGAAACAGTCGGAGCCTTGTTACGGATTTCCTCAATCCTGTCTGTAACGACTATGCTAAAAGCATCAGATCCTGCTCCGGATCCGAAAGCAGTTGCAAAAATCCTATCGCCTGGTTTTGCCTGATCAAGGGTTGCTGCAATTCCCATAAGGCAGGAGCCTGAATATGTATTTCCTATCTTCGGAACCACAAGCCCGGGAGTAATCTGTGCTTTGGTGAAGCCGAGAGTTTTTGCAGCTTTACTTGGGAATTTCCCGTTTGGCTGGTGGAAGACTGCATAATCGTAATCTTCAGGTTTAGTATCAAGTTTTTTCATAAGGCCTCTTGCGCCTTGAATCACATGTTTGAAGTAACCGGGTTCTCCGGTAAATCGGCCTCCATGCTCGGGATAGGGCATGCCTTCTCTTCTCCAGAAGTCAGGGGTATCGGTTGTATAAGAATAAGTGCCTTCAATGATTGCGGTAATCTCGGATTTCTCTCTCCCGATGAGAATGGCAACTCCACCTGCGGCAGCAGTGTACTCAAGGGCGTCACTTGGGGCTCCCTGGGAAACATCGGACCCGATAGCTAAACCCAGGTCGATCATCCCTGAACCCACCAATCCCATACAGGCCTGAACTGCGGCAGTACCTGCTTTGCAAGCAAACTCAAAGTCTGCTGCGGTCATTTCAGGGGTTGCTCCAATTGCCTGGGCAACAATCGTACTTGTAGGCTTTACGGCGTAAGGATGACTTTCAGAGCCTGTATATACCGCCCCGATTCTATTAGGGCTAGTCCCACTTCTTGCCATTGCGTTTCTTGCAGCTTCGACGGCTATTGTTGCGGCGTCTTCATCGATATCCGGCACGGATTTTTCATAGACCATAAGGCCATTTTTAAGTGCTTCAGCGTCATCACCCCACAGTCGGGCAATTTCCTCAATTTTTATGCGGTATCTTGGGACGTACGCACCATAGGATACGATTCCAATAGTCATGTTTTCACCTGTTTTTGGTATTTAGGGGTTTTCAACTTCCTTTGAGTTCATTCTCTCGCAAAGAATTGACTGTATCTTCTCAGCAGCTGGACTATCTGATCTAGATCCATTGAAGTTACGATCAAAGGTATACGGTCGACTTCTGCCATTTTAATTGCAACAGGCCCTACCTCATCTTTTTTTAGTCCATGTAGCACCACGACACCGGGTTTGAGATTAGTAACCCTTATGGCTACCATGGGGGATTTCCCGGAGCTAACCTTTGTAAATATCATGGCCCTGTCCGTACTCCATCCATAGAGCTTCTGGAACTCATGCGAAGAAAGTTCCAGTATGGCTCTCTGGCTGTCGATGACAGAGAAACCATAGAGAGGTTTCTCAATTCCTTTATACACAACCTCTCCTTCGATAATATTGACTAGTTTTACAAGCTGTATAGGGATGGTATATTCGTATGTCGAGTAGATGGATTTTGTACTACTTTCGGCGCTAAGAACTGACTCATAAGCGTGAATTTTCTTGCTTCCCCTATCCATATCAATTTCAAGGAGAGACTCTACAATCTTCTTAATAATCAGTGTTCCTGGAGACTTCCGTCTTCCGCTTTCGTAATCACTGATGACAGAGGGGGATACTTTAAGGAAATTTGCAATATCTGTCTGGGATATATCGAAGTTTACTCTCCATTTTTTAAGTGATTCTCCGGGTTTTTCTGAAAGAGTGATATCTCCAGCCATTTTTTCAGCCAGACGATTGCGCAGATTTTCTGAGGATTCATTAGATGTCATGACTTACGTAGTTAAGAGGGAGCATTACTTTATATATCTAACGAATATGGATTCGTTGATTGTCGCAGACCGGCTAATATCCAGATACAGCAAAGTCTCATGAAAAAATTTATAAGAGTTCTTATCGAAGTATACCTGATGTTAACCGAGCTGCAGAATCCAGAAATTACTGTCTCAGATATTCTCCTCTACCTGAACTGCCCCAGAAAAGTATACTTTGTTAATCGAGGCTTCGAATTGGTTCCGGAGATGAATGTATCTAGAATTGAAAGGATGCTCCTCAAAGAGTTTGCCCTGACCTACGCCGAAAGTATAAAGCAGTGTTCGTTAAAAGCCGATAAACTCCAAAAAGAACTTGAAGATAACCTGGCACAGGTATGTATCGATCTACCACATCTGTTTCCAGGAGAACTGGAAGGTGTTGAAAAAGAGATTCTGAATGAAGCTGAGATGCGGGCAAGATCCAAAATTCCTGAGATTGCATGTAACCTTCTCAGTGCAGTTGAAGAATATGGGCAAGAACCCATGCTTGCGGCACTTACACCTGTAAAAACCGAGCCATTCCTTTCTTCAGGAAAACTGAACTTGAAGGGTATTCCCTCCAAACTGGTCTGCTTCGAAGGCCTCCCGGTTCCTTCTATTCTAAAGCCTGGAAACTGCCCTGATCAGGGAGTTTGGGCTTCTGACCGACTACATGTGGCAGCTCTCGTATTGATTCTCGAAGCCGAGAGTGAGAAAGAGGTACCTTTTGCCTTTGTGGAATATGTGAGCTTTGGTATTCTCAGGAAAGTAAACATTAGAAGTTCGGATAGACGAGAAGTCCTGCAAATTTGTAGGCGGGTGGAGAAAATAAAATCTGGATTAATGCCTGAAAAAAAAGAAGAGAAATTTTGCTCAGATTGCAATTTCTTAGAGCAGTGTATCTCGAGTCCGTCTCTCTTGTCGAAGTTCTTCTAAATAGGTAGCAAAATGTAAGCCATATGCCTTTACATATCAAACTTTACTATTATAATTATTAAAATTTTCAAGTAAGTTTTATATATCTCGGATTCTTATGTAATTAGAGGAGTTTTGGTCTCTTAATATGTTGAGAAATATGGGAAATTTATTTAAGACATCTCTCTGTCTTTAAATATGAGAACTTTGGGCATCTAAGCAAAATTAAAACTATTACTAAAGAGAAGTTACTTTTTTTATCTCTATTTTGCCGCTCAATGCGTGTATAGGGACTATTTGCTCCTTAAAAGCTAAATGGAGGTTAGAAGTTTGCTAAATATAAATCCCAGCAGCATTCTGGTTCGTTATAATGTAAAAAAGGAAAAAGAAATGACACCAGAAGAGGCTGCAGAAGAGCTCTATCCGAAGGATAAATTAATTTATCCGATCGCAAAAGCTATCTTTGAAGGAGAAGAAGAAGACGTGGTTGAGGGCCTTCAGGCAGCAATAAAAGCAGGCAAGGATCCGATCAGTCTTATCGATAATGCGCTGATGGTTGGAATGGGTGTAGTCACCAAACTTTATGATGAAGGAATTATTTTCCTGCCAAATGTTATGATGTCTGCTGATGCAATGCTAAATGGTATTGATTTCATTAAGGAAAAGGCAGGAAGGTCACCTGAGGTCAAAGGAAAAATAATCTGCCATGTTGCAGAAGGTGACGTGCATGACATCGG
>JAUPKV010000072.1 GCA_030837265.1 Methanobacteriota archaeon | reverse complement strand
TAAACAGATTCAGAAGGCTGCTTATAAGATGGGAAAAAAAGGTTGAGAATTACCTTGCTATGCTTCAGTTAGCATGTGCATGGATAATATTTAGAGCAGCGGGACTTTTCGGATAGGCTCTTAGTCGGCCAGTTTTGAAAATAAGACGTTTTCATAAATTTTACACAAACGTACAAAAAATTCGAGTTACCTATTACCCCAAAATCAAAAAAAGTATTTTTCTATAAATGAAATGATGAATTAAAAACCAACAATCTTATGGCTTTAAGATAAACAACAAATAAGTTGAACGACCAAAGAGTTAGGGTTTTTAAGGAAACTTTGCATTACGTGAAACAAAACGCAAAGAGTGATAAGCTTTTCACTCTTAATAGTATTTCTGTTCTTACTTTTTCATAAGCCTTAAACTTCCCCTTTCTATCCTAAGACTGTCCTCTACTTTTCAATAACTAGCGTTTCCTTTGAAATTATAATAAGAATGCTACATTCTAATATTCAAATTATGGAAAAATATGACAAAATACAAAATAAGTAATATACTTTTATGCAATAATCTTTTTATGCGTTTTAGAAAGAGAATAAAAATAGCAAAAGGTATTAGTTTAAATTTTTCCAAATCAGGAATAAGTACAACATTTGGTATGAAGGGTTTGTCACTTAATGTAGGAACAAAAGGGACTTATGTAAACTATGGAATTCCTGGAACTGGACTTTATGATAGAAAGAAACTTTCTTCTGGTTCTCCAGTTTTAACAAAATCTTCTAATTCCCTCACTAAATCAGCAGGTAAAGACAGTAAATCTCAATCAGAAGTTTTTCAAAACCTTCAATTGAGAATGAATGAGTTGGGAGAAGTTCAAGTTTTTGATTCAGAAAGCAGATTGATAGAAGACCAAGAATTCTTACGTAAACTAATGAAAACACCACAATATAGTGAAAAAATAGAATTTTTAAAGCAAGAAATAATTACTAAAGTTCATAAAGTAAATGATCAGTTCATAAACATTTATCAGTTAACTCCAAAATTGAAAACAGAACAAGAACGGACGAATGAATATAGGAATTTATCACCAGCAGTTTATATAAAAAAAGAGTTTGATGTACCTGAACCCCCTTCTATTGAAGAAAGTATTTCTCAAATAGAGGAGCGTGCTAAAAAAGAAGTTAAAGGCATTCTTTTCTGGAAAAATGAATCTAAACGGCAAGAATTTGTCAATGTAAATTTAGAATTGTTGCGTCAAGAGAAAGCAAAATGGGAAACTGAAAAAATGCTTTTTCAGGAAGAAGAATCTAAACGAAAGAATAAAATTGATGAAGAAAATAAGGCCATAGAGAAACAAAAATGGGAAATTGAAAATTTTATTTTGACAGGAAAAAGTGACTATGTTAATGCAAAAATAGAAGAAATCCTTTCAACTTTAGAATTACCAGTAGATTTTTCTGTTGATTTCAACTTCAAGGAACCTGACATAATAGAAGTAGATTTGGATCTTCCAGAAATTGAAGATTTACCTAATAAGAAAGCAAATTTACTTAGTAGTGGAAAACTTTCTGTCAAAGAAAAAACAAAAAAACAGATCCTTCAAGATTATGCTACATGCGTTCATGGACTTGCTTTCTTTTTAGCAGGATTATTCTTCAATATTAGCCCAAAAATATCTCAAATAAATATAGCTGGATATACTCAAAGATTGGATCCAAAAACAGGTAATACAAAAGATACCTACATATATTATGTTGAGTTTGAAAGAGATATTTTTAGTAAGTTGAGTATTTCTCAGATTAATCCTATAGATGCCTTTGAGAATTTTAGTTGTAAAAAAAATGTTCTCAAATCATTAGAGATGAAAGAAATTGAAATTGCTTCATGAGTTAGTGTCATGAGAAATTTTTCAATTATTATCAGATGACATATATAAAAATATAAATTTGTTTTGAGTTAAGGAAACTTTGTAAAAAACAATACTTTTTGTTATTTTACAGCGACATATAAAAAAATTCGGCCTTTTATTAAAAAGTCATTATAGAAGAAAAATTAATGTAGGTAAGGGCAACTTCAAAAAAATGGTTTTGCGTAATCTTCGCAAAAATACGTTGCGTTTTTGGAAGATCCTTACCCAAAAATTTAATGAGAGGGGTGGGATTCGAACCCGCGAAATCCTTCGATACCGGATCTTAAGAATTATATTTTCCAATTTTGTCTTCTATAAAGTAATACTCCAAACAGGCAGATGACAGCATAAACTATATCAAAGCCTGGAGTGCTCATACTTTTCTTCTCAAAAGTACTATCATTTGCTTGATTCAAAGGTTTTTGTGTAATATCTGAAGTTGCATTTTCATTATTTTCAGATTGTATACCGTCCTTGTTCTCTTTTGCTGTTGAATGACCTGTTATTGCAAAGGACGAGAATCCAGATGTTTTAGCTGTAAAATACAGATATTTGTCATCTTCTCCTGACAGGTTGGTTGAAAGCTGGTTCCATTTCTTGTCACTGTACCTGTTCAGAGTGATTGAAGACTGGCCGATACTTTTATCTTTTATCCAATTTTTTTCAACCTTGAAATTTATGACTGCATTTGCGATATTATTTGAATCTCCAAAACCGCCGTTTCCGACCCAGATATTTAGGTACTTGTAAACTTCGCCAGAAGGCAATCCTGTAACTAGAGTCGATTTCCCTTTCAACATCTCAACAATAGTTGTTGTCTTTCCGGCTGTCTTCTGTGAGTCGAAGCTCAAATATAAGACAGTAGTAGCCTTTTGTGGGAAATCAAACTTTACAGTGCTTCCACTTGTTATGAAAGTCTGCGAAATCTCTTTAGCCTCAACATTACTTTGAGGTTCAGGAGATCCGCCAGCACCTCCGCCACCACTACTACTTCTGTGGCTACTCCCACCGCTTGAGCTACTTACTTCTAGGACAATTATTGTGATAAGTTTTGAAGTCGCACCATTTTCATTGCTTGCTGTCAGGTTAACTGTATAAGTCCCTATTTCAGAGTAGGTATGCATAGGGTTCTGCTCGGTTGAAGTAGATCCATCTCCAAAGTTCCAGTTCCACCATGTTGCGTTTTCTGAACTGTCGTAAAACTTTACAGCAAGAGGTGCAAAACCCTCATTGACATTGCTGCTGAAGTTAGCTACTGGAAATACTGGTTCAGGCTCCGGGATAATTGCAATTCCCCCAGGAGAAACCTCAATATTCACTATTGATGAAACAGTATCGTTTGAGGTGTCAATTACAGAGATATTGTTGCTATAATTGTTCTCATAATTGCCCTTGGTAACCACATATACCTTTTTTCCATTAGGTGAGACTGCAATCTCTTCAGGATACTTTCCTACATTCAATGTGGTTAGTACTTTTCCTGTAGCTGTATCAATTACAGAGACAAAGCTATTTCCGCCAGTTACATATACCTTTGTTCCTGTTGGATTGACTATAACTTCTTGAGGTCTTCTTGTTACATCCACCGTAGCTATAACGGCATTTGTAGCTGTATCAATTATAGAGACATAGTAGTAAGTTGTCACATATACCTTTGTTCCATCAGGTGTGACTGCAACTCCCCAGGGATGTTCGCCTACAGGTACTGTAGCTATAACAGTATTTGTTGCAGTATCAATTACAGATGTGGTATTGCCACGGACAGAATTGTTGCCATAGTTAGCCACATATACCTTTTTTCCATCCGGGGTTACTGCAATTCCCCTAGGAGTATTTCCTACAGGTACTGTGGCTTTAACAGTATTTATTTCGGTGTCAATTACAGAAACATTGTTACTACCATAATTTACCACATATACCTTTGATCCATCCTGTGTTACTGCAACTTTAGAAGGATCAATTCCTACATTCACTGTAGCTATAACGGTATTTGTTGCGGTATCAATCACAGATACATTGTTACTTCCAAAGTTCGCCACATATGCCTTTTTTCCGTCAGGTGAGACTGCAACTCCTTGTCCACTCCCTACTTTTACAGATGATATAACTATTCCAGTCTCTGTGTCAATTACAGAGAATGCACCGTTATTCGTAATGTATACAAATGGCCATGTGGCTGAGACTCTTTTTCCAACAGTTATGTTAACAAGTTTGGAACTAGTATTGATTCCATTGCTAACTGTCAAATTAACGGTATAGTTTCCTGAAGTCTTGTACGCATATACAGGATTTTGTTTTGTAGAATCTGATATCCCATCACCATCCAAGTCCCAGTTCCACACAACTGCGTTCTTCGAAAGGTCTGTAAACTTGACAACAAGGGGTGCAGTACCATTAGTGAAACTGGCTGTAAAGTTCGCGGTGGGGGTCACTGTATTTTGCGGACTGGACAGAGATACAAGAGGTAAATAGTCAAATTCATCTTCATAGACATTATAAGGATCCTCATAAATTTTATAAGGCAGGTCTCCAATCCCATTTCCATCCAAATCCACGCAGATCTGAGAAAATCCGGTTCCATCTGGCTTTGCCCAGAAGTTTCCTCCGATGTAAGGACCTCCTACAATGTTAGTACCTTGAGTAAGTGAATTGTTCCAGGTATTTCCCCCTTCGCCAGCCTCAAACCTTACGTTTACAGTGTTATTAAAATAATTATTGTAGATCCGTTTACCGCCTTCGTCGTACTGATCAACAATCCCGCATTCTGAACTGGACATTATCGTGTTGTTGGTTATTTCAACGCCAAGACAGCCATCACTTAAACTAATCCCTACACCACAGTTTGATATTGTATTATCATAAACTCCTGCTCCTCCTGTAAACGAAAGATGTATACCACATTTGCAGTCAGTAATCCTGTTATTACTAAAATTTACTCCCGTATCATATGCACTAATTCCGAGGGAACAATTTGAGATCATATTACCTGATACTTCATTATTTCTCCCACAGCAGCCAATAATTATGCCGCCATTAGAAATTTTATTTCCGGCTATTAAATTGCCTGATGACTCGGCTCCCTCCGTAATATAACCGTTTTCAATGGTATTACCTGTCAGATTATTCATATCGCTTTGATACGTAAATATCTCTTCGTTAAGCTCATCGTTAAAAAACAAGTTTTCAGAAACGGTATTATAACTAGATCTATTGAGAAAAACACCCTTCTTGTTTTCAATGAAAATATTCCCTTTAATCATGCAATTGGTAGCATTCTCAAGGCAGATTCCACCTGTAGTATGATCAAAAGTCTCCTTATTGGCTCCTGTTATATTGAAACCGCTGATTGCTACATTATCAGCTTTTATGCGAAAAACACTTTCACTTTCATCCAGAGGTTTTACCTCCACATCGCTATTTTTCAATCCTGACCTGATAGTTAGCCCTGTTATATTAACAAGAATATTTTCAGTATAAGTTCCAGGTCTTACGATTATTGTGTCCCCTGGTACGGAATGATTCACAGCTTCCTGAATTGACCTGAAATCAGCGCCAGAACCGTCATCTACCGTAATTTCCTTTGCCGATGCAGTAGCTGAACTGGATATTATAAAAATAAAAATAAAAATTATTAAAGGAACTTTTATTCGATTTCTCATATCTTCCCCTAAAATTCTAGATGTTTATCCTCTAAAAAGTAATACAGATTACATCCTAATATATTTTAAACATTTCCTGTTGTCCAGTTCCTAATAAATTCTTGAATTGAATATTTTTCAGGAATAGAGATTGAATCGAAGCGAGCCATGTAGAAATATGAAGGTTTTTCACAGGAGAGCATTTTTGAAGATAATACAGATATATTTAATACACATCTTTACAAATATTTTAATTATGTCATATCTTCAGGATTTTGAGCAAAACAGTACAGGAGCGAATGTTGAACAGACGCCTGAGCAGAAAGAAAAATACAAGCATACCGGGCTTCGGTATCATATACGGGATAACCGGGTTACTTGGAGTATTCCTTTGTAAAAGAAGATGATAAAAGCAGAAAGCTTCAAAGTTACTTTCGATAGGATAGAAGGCAGCTTTGTAGTGTTGCTTGTAAGGGATGAAGAGACAATTAAAATTGACATCCCTATCCTTTTTACTTCCTGTAGGAAGCGGGAAAGGCGATATTCGGGAAAATTGACATCATTTATTCATTAAACAAAATGTAGGGGAAATTACGACGACAATAAAAAATCTTTTATTTATTTTTTGTTTTTTATCTTTAGTGCTTGTACAAAATATCTCCTTAGCAGGTGCCGTACCGCAAGAGGAATGGAATGCAATTTATGGGGGTATGGAGTATGACAATGGATATTATGCTCAGGAGACCCAAGATGGGGGATATGTGCTGGCAGGAGAAACTTTGGTTGATTATGGAGAAGAGAACAGTGCTGCTTTTTTGGTAAAATTAAACTCGGATGGAGTTGAAGAGTGGAATAGAACTTTTGGAGGTCCAGGGCTTGATAGTGTATATTCTGTCAAACAATCAGAAGACGGAGAATATTTACTTGCAGGGTCACTGGAAAGCAGGGGAGATCTGGGGGCAGGTCTTTCTGATGCCTGGCTGATAAAAACTGATTCCAACGGAACAGAAGAGTGGAACAGGACTTTTGGAGGAGTAGGTTATGACTCTCTACACTGTATTCAGAAAACTGAAGATGGAGGATATATACTTGCAGGAGGTACCAGTTCTTTTGGAGCGGATTTTTCTAATGCCTGGTTGATAAAAACGGATTCAGAAGGAAACGAAGAATGGAATAGAACTTTTGGAGGAAATAGCTCTGGGTATGCATTTTTTGTTAACAAAAGTAGCGATGGGGGATATATAATCGCAGGATATAATAATTCTTCGGATTCATATAGCTACAATGCCTGGTTAATAAAAGCGGATTCAAAAGGAAACGAAGAATGGAACAAAACTTTTGGAGGAACATACTTTGACTGCGCATATGCTGTTCAGGAGCTAGAATCTAGAGAATATGTGATAGCAGGTATAGTTTCCGATTTT
>JAUPKV010000008.1 GCA_030837265.1 Methanobacteriota archaeon | reverse complement strand
TATTCTGTTAGAAAAACATCTGGAGTTATTAGCAAATAACGTATGTGGAATAGCAAGACCAGATTGAATATCAATACCTCACTTTCTGTTTTCAATTAGAAAGAAGAATTAGAGTTTATTTCACTGGTCATCGGTTAAGGAGAAATCGTCATCAATTGCATCGATTACCACAATGTTTGTCAAATTATTTACTGATATTAAGCTGGAATTTGATATCTATTTCAATTTAAGCACTCAGGATTAGGGCTTGATTTTCTCATTGAAATCGATACCTGCAGCAAGAAAACTCCTTAACCGATGACCAATGGAATATTACCACAAAATGTAAGCCTTCGACAAATTAAGTATTTAAATAACATAGTTGAACAGGATCATAGAAATATAAAACGGATAGTGCGTCCAATGTTAGGCTTTCAGTCATTTCATACAGCTATTAAGACTTTGAAAGGAATTGAAATCATGCATATGATAAAAAAGGACAGGTTGACACTTTAAATAGATGTGTCAGTGCTGAAGTTAATTTTATAAACCAGTTATTTGGAATAGCTTCCTAAATCAACGTGTTCTCTGAAAAATACTCTGTTTTTATAGTCGTTTCTGTGGAAATAAAGTTTTGATCAAATAATAAGATTTTTTGCAACGGAACCCTTTATCCTCTCCATGCTCGCTACTTTGCGGCTGGTGACAGCTTACGTAGCTATACCCCAAACAGCGAAGAGCCGAAATAAATAGGTTTTTTACGATCACCGGTCCAAAGAATAAACAAATATCAAGCGGTGGATAGCATGATGAATTCTCAGTTTAAGCTAACCACTTTGCGTCTGGTTCAAGCAATGGTGGTATTACCCCACGTTTTAAAATAAAACCGTTAATTGGTGAAAAAAACTTTCCAAAAAGGATCCTCATCCGGGACTTTAAGTCTTTGTAAATTCCCGTTTTCTCTTTTTATAACTCTCTCATCAGGATTATTTGTTACATAGCCTATAACTGTTGCAGATATCCCTTTCTTTTCAAGATTCTTAATTATAGAAGCTGAACTTTCTTTCTCAGTTGCAATAAGCAAAGAACCTTCAGATATCGCTTCAATGGGATCTATATTCAAATTCCTGCAAACCAGTCTCACTTCTTCAGGATAGAAAAAAAGACTTTCATCAATGAACATTCCGACATTACTTGCATTTGCCATTTCAAATAGCCCGCCTATAACTCCTCCCTCGGTTGCGTCATGCATTGCTGTAACTTTTCCACTGCTAAAAGCTGTAAGCGCATCCTCAACTACAGTTATTTTCTTGCAGAGCTCCTTTGCTTTTCCTAGAATAGTTACGTCCATTTTTTCTGAAAGCTCTTTTTCCCTGAATACTGAAAGAATTCCTGTTGCCTCAATTGCAGGTCCTTTTGTAAGGATTACTTCATTTCCAGGTCTTGCCATTGCCGGAGTTATATATTTGTCTTTTTCAGTTATTCCAAAAACTGTGATCCCTCCAATTGTGGGGGCAGAAAAACCTGGATAAAACCCTGTATGCCCTCCTATGATTGCGATACCAAGCTCCAGAGCAGCTTTATGTATTGAATAAATAATTGTTTCTAGGTGACTATCAGGTGTTTCTGGGGGCAGCAAAAGTGTATAGGTCATAAATTCGGGTTTCACTCCCATTACAGCAACATCGCTTGCACCTATATGTACAGTATACCAGCCAAACATTTCAAGCGGTTGACCCGGAATTGCAAGGATGGGATCTTCAGCTACCACAAGAACTTTTCCATTTCCGATATCAATTACTCCGGCATCGATTCCATTCTTAGGAGGGACAACTATTGAATTATTTTTTGCTCCAAGCTTCTTTGAGATGAGGGAAGTGAATTTGTCGGCGTCTATTTTCCCGATATGAATTTTGCTTATGTCTCTATTTTGGATGTCGGTTTGAGAATCACTCTGGTTATTATTCAAGTTGTTTTGATTCATGGTATCTCCTTGCAAGCTCACACATTTGCTCTGCGACCTCGAGTGGATCTTTACCCACAAGAACACTTACTGGCTCTTTTCCGACCGCTCCTGTCTCGTAGAAGACTTTGGGAACTTTTCCTCCAGCAGTTCTAATAGCTTCAGCTACTTTCCAGGGCATTGACGCTCCTTCCAGATCTTTTATCTTCTCAGGTTCGAAACGTCGATCTATAACTGAAAATACCCACCCTTTTTCTGCACAGTACTTTTTTAGAAAATCGATGATCTTGGGGTCATTTGCAAAATCAATTGCAGCTCTTATTTCAGGGTCTTTTTTATGAATTTCCAGAATAAGACGTGCAACATGACTCGAAGCTCCGAGTTTAATTTTCCCAGCAGCTTTCGGGCATTTATCAACTATGGTAATTCTTCCGTCAACTGCAAGAACATCCTCAGGAGTGGTTGATTCTTCTGATGCATAGACAAAATTCGTTCGAACCTCGGGAATCAGAGATGAGAATTCTATACAACTTTCGATTTGTTCAAGACCAAGGTATAAACGCCCAGTCATATCTATCTTTTCGCTAAGATCCATAACAATTCCAGCCTCTATAGCACTCTATTCTATGAATAATTCTATTAACACATTAATGGATTAAAACTGCCATCATTCTGAAAGTAGAAGGTAAAACAAGTTGCAGAAAAAATTCACGCTCTTGAATGGGAGTTTTGTTAAATATACTTACCGAGTACATTCAACATTTATTTGATCTAAAATTATGATCATGTCTGTGAATCGCTGATCAAAAATCGTGATGTAGACATAACAATTTTATATTGTCTCGAGCATATAGTTACCATTTTAAATAATGCGACATTTTATATGTGAATGAATGCTTTTCCCAATATTCATCCAGTTCTTCCTTCAATACTTTAAGATTCTTGAATGATTTTATTGACGTTAAATCTTCTCTTGTTATTTTCCAACAATATTCTGTTGGATTCCTATCTGGAGTGGCTGGAGGGAATAAGGCTGTTTGCAGCCAATACTCGTTTTTTTGAAAGAATTCCAATGCATTTTTTGATTTATGCCACGGCGCCCTGTCCATTGAAAGAAATATCTTTCTTCCTATATATTTTTTAAACTTGGCTAATGATTTTAAGAAAGAGTCAGTATTCTTTTTAATTCCTAAATCATACCAATAAAAGTCTCCTTTTTCAGTGTAGAATCCTCCAATGTGGATTTTGGCTTTTGAACCACTTATAAATTTAATAGGTTTAGAGCCTTTTATTGCCCAACATTTTGATCTGTTTGAATCTACATAAAAATTACTCTCATCCTGGGTGACGAATAAATGGTTAGGATTTAGGAATCTTTTTTTATTTCAGCAATAAATTCGTTTGTTAGTGCCTGATTTCGCCTTTTTGATTGGGGTCTACATGTAACTCTACTAAATCCTAAATTTTTAATAATTTGTCTCATTCTTGATTTGGAATAAGATATTCCAAATTTCTCTCTGACAAATTGAATTGCGTCTTTTGTTTGCCAACCGCGAGAAAAACCATCATTTGTTAATATTGGCTCTGATAATGCTTTCCTCAACTTAAAAATTTGTTCTATAGTTAAAAAAGACTTTACTCCTCGACCAGGTTTACATTTTAGACTGAACAAACCTTCTTCTTCAGCTCGTTTCATCCAACGATGAACTGTTGAACGGTGAACTGATAAATCTTCTGCGACTTTAGCTGGACTCAAACCATTTTTAACCAACAATAACGCTTGAAGTCTTAACTTCTCATTTTTGTCACAGGAACGACATATAGCTGTGGTAATATCAGAAGTGGTAAACATTTCCAAACTCATAACTCATTTAATATAATATTAACTAATATATAAATGTTGCATTATATAAAGAGGTGACTATAGGTAGGGGTCGGCGACCCGATGGGTATGCCGATCTCCCACATAATGGCTTCAGGTATGACAGGCATGAGAGCAGCTGGAGACCTTGTTGCAAGGATGGAGTTTTCAAAAAACTTGAGAATTAAAGAGGCAAAAGAGTACGTGGCAAAGAAAATAGGAATAGAAGCAATTTCCCTTACGGATGAACATGCTATGCGTGAAATCCGTGAGGAACTCAATATAGGTGTAATTACCTCAGTTCCAGGTGCAGCAAAAGGCATCGCTGCAAAAATGAACATTGAAAAGTTACTTGATATCAAGATAAATTCCTGCAATCTCTTCAGAAAACAGATCCGATAAAGATGAAAAAATTCAGAAAAACAGTCTGAATTTTATCACTTAGCAGGGAGAAACAGACTAAAAACAGATAAAACAAGATAAAAAACGTAACTATTCAGCCTATATAAAACAACATCAATAGCCATCTTTATCAAGATTTGATAGACACATTTCGATGAATTGATTTTCTTTAATTGTTGGCGGCTGAAAACGTTTTTCAAATATCCGTAAGTTATTTATTGTACTTAACATTATCATCAAAATCGACATCTATAAACATGTTTTGATAGGCTGAATAGTTACAACCTTTTTTGTATATTCCCTCTTCGTCGACTTTCTGCACCAAATCTTTTAGCATGCCTCCAGAAGCCAGTTCGATGATGTC
>JAUPKV010000071.1 GCA_030837265.1 Methanobacteriota archaeon | reverse complement strand
TAGAGTAAAGGCAATAGTTCAGGATGTTACTGAACGTAAAAAGTCTGAAGAAAGAATCAGGAACTTAGCAAATATAGTGGAATCTTCAAACGATGCCATTGAAACTATCTCCCCCGAAGGCACTATTACAAGTTGGAATAAAGGCGCAGAGGATGTTTATGGTTATTCACAAGAAGAAATTGTGGGGAAGCACATATCTGTTCTTGCTCCATCTCATTTAAGTGATGAGATAAAAAAACGATGTGAGCAGGTTAAACGCGGAGAAAGTATTCGTCAATATGAAACTTTAAGGCTCAGGAAAGGCGGGAAGATAATAAATGTTTCGATAACTCTTTCTCCTGTTTTTGATTCTCATGGAAAGATGACTGATATTTCATTCATTTCCAGGGACATTACTGAAAAGACAAGAGCTGAAGGAAAACTCCGTGAAAGTGAGGAAAAGTACAGAAACATCGTTGAGACTGCAAATGAAGGTATAGTAAAAACCGATAGTGAATCAGTCATAACTTACGTTAATCTGAAAATGGTAGATATGCTAGGATACACCATCGAAGAGCTAATTGGTAAAACAATATGGGGTTTCATCAGTGACGAATACAAACCTATTATCAAAATGAATCTGGAAAAGAGAAAAAATGGAATTAGTGAGAGCATTGAATTGAAATTAATACATAAAAGCGGTTCACATCTTTGGACACATATGAATTCGAAACCTCTTTTTGACAAGGAAAGCGGTTATATAGGCGCTGTGAGTCTGCTCACTGATATCACTTTGCGAAAAGAAGCTGAACAAGCCCTTGCAAATTTCGAAATTGTCCGAGAAAAGGAGATTCACCACAGGATCAAGAATAATCTGCAGGTCGTTTCCTCCCTGCTTGACTTCCATGCTTTTAAGTTTAAAGGCAGAAATGATATTAAGGACTCAGAAGTGATAGATTCGTTCAGGGAAAGCAAGAATAGAGTAATATCTATGGCTCTTATCCATGAAGAACTGTATAAGGGCAGTGGGACAGAGACTATAAACTTTTCAACATATGTTGAAAAACTTGCTAATAATCTTTTATCTATTTACAGGCTCGGGAATACCGATATCAATTTAATTGAAGATATAGATGAAGATCTTTTCTTGGATATGGATACTGCAATCCCGCTGGGAACAATCATTAACGAACTTGTCTCTAATTCTTTCAAACATGCGTTTACCGGGAGAGAGAAAGGTGAAGTCCGAATAATGCTTCATAGAGAAGAAGAAAAACGGAAATATATAAAAGACATCAACGAAGACAACAAAAATTCTACTTTCATTCTGACTATCTCAGACGATGGCATTGGCATTCCCCAAAATCTTGACATTCAAGAGCTTGATAGTCTTGGACTTCAACTAGTAACTACCCTCGTTAATAAGTTAGTTGGTGAACTTGAGCTGAAAAGTAAAAATGGAACAGAATTCGTAATCAGGTTTAAAGTCACAAAAAAGGATAATTAGATTTCGGATGCAGCTTTACAGAATCATTTACAATACTTTAAAAAGAAGTAAGATAAGCTGAAAAGGATAAATGCTATCGTTTTTGAAAACCTAATATAATTTTGGAGAACGATAATCACAGAGACCTGAAGGTTCAGGCCTCTTCAATCAGTTTTTTTACGGTTTCGAGTACAAGAATTGCATCTTCTTTTTTTACGTCAATTCCTTTGGCGGTGCAAAAACCCAGAACGGAATTCATCTTCTCTTCCGGGATCAGACCTTTTTTAATTCCTTCTTTTATAAGTCCGAGATAGCTCCTGTCGGGATAATATGTATTAATTGCAAGCCCTAAAAGGTCGTTATGCTCTTTTTCATTGATTATGCCAGTAGTTAAGGCGGCTTTCAAGGTTTCTCTGATATTGACCAGAGGCGCGGAAATAGGTTCAAAAGTATCCGGATTGGTACTTACTGCGACCTCATCGTCCGATTCTATTATACCGTCCCTGTACCATCCGTAAATTTTTCCGACTCCTATCATTCCGTGGGTATCCAGCTCCGAGGCTCTGAGAGCTCCCATGCTGGCACCTCCGACGACCTTTACTCCGGCATCAAGAGCGGACAATATCTCCCTGTGCCCGACTGCCGCCCTGTCAAAAAATATCCCGTCTATGATCCCTATGATTTTATATCCCTTTTGCACGAATTTATCAAGCTGGAACCTGCGCACAGGAGGCTGGTAATTTGCCCTCAGAAGCTTTTTTGCATCCTCGTGACTGATGCTGTTACCGGTAAAGATTACTGCTCTTGCTTTCATTGTCTTTTCCACGACTTATCAGTTCTAGCTCTGGAAATTTCTTTTCTCCTTCCAGCGCTAATTCTTTTTCCTTTACGGTCGCGGTCAATAGTAAAAAGTTCAAAACCCGGGATAATCACTCTGACAACTGGCACCGCAACTTCTTCCCTTGAGAGATCAACTACAAGCACTCTTTCAGCAAATCTCCTGAGCTTTTCAAGTATTAGGGCGATGTTTTCTGCAGGGCTTTTTCCGGACATGTCCTGCACTTCAGATATGGAGATCTTTTCACCTTCTTCAAACCAGAAGCCGTTCAGACGCTTCAGCCGGTCGTATCCCACACTACGGATAAAGCCTTCTCTATCCGTATCCTCTCTTGCTCCCTGGATCTGAACCACTCTAGACTGTGCAGCTTCGGTTATGGCTCTCGCAACCGCAATTTCTGGTTTCAGATGAGAGCCTGCTCCCATCACCAGAAGAGCCGGATCCTTTAGTTTTACGTCGTCAGTTACCGCAATTACGGTTGGAATTCCGGTATCTGAGGGGACCAGCCAGACCTTCAGTTCTATTTCTGCTTCCTTGAATTTTCCAGCAAGCTCATAGAGGTATCCGTCTGCCTCAGTCAGCACGATTTCTTTCCCAAGGTTACGGGTAAACTGGGCTGTGCTAATTGCATCCCTTTCTATAACTTCGAGTAATCCGTGAAGAATAGCTTCTTCGATTACATTTCCAGATGCAAGCCCATTAGTATTGCTAAGGAAAAGTTTCTGGCATCTCCCTGGTGCATCATAGGGATGGTAGACCGCATTTGCACTTACGAATATCTCCTCCCCGTTCAGTAAATCATATGCTCCGACCCATTCCAGCAGTAATTGAGGGTCATAAGGTTGGGGCAGAAGAAGTGACTTCGGGTCCAAAACGCTGAAATTTTCTCTGGCTTTTGAATAGGATTCCACCAGAGCCGGAGCAGAGATCGCGCTTACAATATTTGTGTTCAATCCCTGCCTTTCTGCAAGACAGCGCTCAAAACCTTCCATTATTGACGAAATCCGAGCCCGCTGCTCGGTAGAACCTTTTCCGGAGTATATACTTATAGCACCTTTTGCAGCACTGGGACGGATTGCCGAGAAAATCGGGATCCCTATCCGGTCCAGATTTGTAATGTCTGCTATTCGGGTAACACCTATTTTTTTAATCTGATCTTTAGTGTTTTCCAGGGTTGTGGATTCTTCATACACTCTCTGTGTGCCTTCAATATATGAGAGAGACCTGTCAATCTTTATTTCTGGCATAGATAGAAACCTTCTTTCTCTTGTTATATATTTTGTGATTTTTCAGGTATCTATTATTTTCCGGATCAAAACCGTATAGTGTATGCTGTTCCCTGATTCCTTTTAAGTTCAACACATCCGTCTATCTGTTCGACAAGTATATTTACAAGCTGGAGACCGAGGGATTCGGCAGTTCTAAAGTCAATTTCTACAGGAATGCCCTTCCCGTTATCTGCTACTATAAGTACATAAAGGAAATCATTTTTATTAGAACATTCTCCTTTTAAATTGGAGATCTCGTATCTTGCGGCAAAGGTCTCAATTCTGCAAAAGTTAATATATATCTCACCAGCTCTTCCCGCAGGAAAAGCATATTTCAGGGCGTTTGAAACCAGTTCGTTTACAATTATGCCAAGAGGTATTGCAGTGTCCATGTTCAGATAAACCTGCTCAAGGTCAAGCTTAAGGCTTATACTGTCATTACCAACTCGATATGAAC
>JAUPKV010000070.1 GCA_030837265.1 Methanobacteriota archaeon | reverse complement strand
GATTATTGATAAAATTCTTGCTGAAGACAAAACCATCCTTGAGTCCTTCTATAACATTACGATAGAAAATGAGAGTTCCCATGAAGTACTTGAACTTATAGGCAAACAATGCAATTTCCTGCAGAAAAAAGGTGAAGTCGATGAAACAAGGACTGCTACCAGAGTAATCAATGATTGGCAAAATGGTTTGCTTATTATTTAAGAATAAATGGAAAATAAGAACGAAATTGAAAATAGAAACGAAAAGTGCCGGCCCTTACTTATACCTGAATGTTCATAACTTTCGTTGATGAAAGTCATTTCGGTTGTCGGATACGAAAAATCGGGCAAATCAGCCCTTGTCATAGCTCTTGTCCGGAAACTTTCCGAATTCGGGACTGTAGGTACTATAAAACACATGGGGAAACAGAGCTTCAATCCTGCGGAAACGGACATAGGACCGCATTT
Organism: Methanobacteriota archaeon; assembly: GCA_030837265.1. Next base: position 15,240 of record JAUPKV010000070.1, on the reverse strand, counting down.
TGATGCAGGCGCTGACATGGTAATAGGAATAACAGGTACGGGAGCAGCAGGCACAGGAATTCAAGGCGCAGAAATTGCAGATATAAAAAACTTAGCGACGCCAGGTATAGGACTTATTAGCTTCTCCAGGGGCCGAGACCTTGATGATGCTTTGGATATGTTTTGCGACCAGGGCTTAGATTTTGCAGTGGTAGAGGGGTTTAAGGAGAGTCATCTCCCAAAAATTGTACTTGGAAGCCTTCAAGACGTATCAAATGTAGTTTTCAGGGTGCCGGAAGACATTGATATACATGAGGAATTGACTAGCTCTCTTATTGAAATGGCACTCATTCAGCCAGATCGTTATACTCTTCAAGCTCTTGTCAGGAAAATCCGAAAAGATCCTTCTATTAAAAAAGCAGGTGCAATAGGCACTTTTACAGGTATAGTCCGCGAAATAGCCGAAAGCGAGATAACTTCCAGGCTCGATTTTGAGAAATATGAACCTGAAGCCACAAAAATCCTGGATAAGATCCGAAAAGAAATCAAGCATAAAGAAGGAATACAGGAAGTCTTGATTCACCATAAAACAGGCGTTATCAAGGCTGGAGAGGACATAGTATACATCGTTATTGCGGCTGCCCACAGGACCGAGCTTTTCCCGGCTCTCAGCGAAGCTATAGAACGGATAAAAGCCGAAGCCCCGATCTGGAAAAAAGAATTCACGGAAAAAGAAGAATTCTGGGTTCACGACAGAGAGCAAGATAGAAGACAGGCCTGAAAACAAAAATAAAACCAAACAAAAACTCATAGGTAAATCCAAGCACATTATTTCCTGGATGGATTAAATGAGTATAAAAACAAAACCTGAAAAAGAACCTGAAAATGGTTAACCAAAGCTTAGAAGTGCGATAGTCCTTGCAGGAGGAAAAGGAAAAAGGATGGGGATGACCGAAAAAGCACTTCTGGAATTCAAAGGGAAATCTATTCTGGAACGCCAGCTTGAAAGCCTTTTTCAGGTAGTGGATGAGGTAATTCTTTCATTCAGGGACATAGCTCAGAAAGAGAGGTTCAGGCCGGTACTTGAAAAATTCTCTTCATATGAAGTCCGTTTTTGCTTTGACACTTTAGTAAATGCCGGCCCCCTGGAAGGCATTCGGGCAGGTCTTCTCCAATCAAGGTCTGAGTATTCTTTTGTATGTGCGGGAGACATGCCATTTATCGATTCCAGGGTTGTGGACTTTTTGTTTGAGAAAGCAATCGGACACAACGCTGTTCTCCCAAAATGGGAGGAGGGGAAGTTTGAGCCTCTTCATGCCGTTTATTCAAAAAAAATTATTACTGAAATCGAAAAGGCCTTAGAGAAAGGAAAACATTCTGTACTTACCCCCGTTTTTGAAACTCCGGATGTGGTTTTTATTGTAATTTCAGAAATTCGAAAAATCGATCCTGATCTGAAGACTTTTGCGAACATCAATACAGCAGAAGATTTAAAGTTTAATTTTTTCACAAAGTAACCCGAATTCCTGCTGGTTTATCCGGAGCCTTTGCTTCAGAGAATCAAGGAGAGAATCTGCTCAGTACAATGCCTGTAAGTACAATAACTAAAGCCACGGTGACGATGATTGCTCCGGCAGACTTCATCGAAATTTTCAATTGAGGATTAATTATCCTATTTAATATACCGGAAGGTTTATTCGACGCAGGTGCATAGGGTACGTCTGTCACTGATATACGTTTACTATCAGTAATTTTCTGATCGGCTCTTGATTCTATCGGAGGGACGGATTTAACTCCCGTCCTCTCAATTAATTCTGTTGAACTTTCGATTAATTTGGTCCCGGTTCCGGAGTATGAGATTGTTTTAAGCTTATAAACATCCATCTTTTTCGTAGAGTCCTGAACTATCTTCTCAAAGGGTCCCTCCAGGTTTCTGCCAATTTCACTAAATTCACGGATATACTCCTCAAGTTCTCGTTCTTCCTTTAACTTTTCAATTTCTTTCAATTTATTAAAATTCTCTATCCGTACTATGAGTTTATTGAGTGATTGCAGTAATTTTTCTGATTTTTCATTTCCCTTATATATTTTTTCACAATTCGCCAACCCTTTTTTCCAATCTTCGACTTCATTTTTAAGTTCTGGCACTTTATCCTGTTTTATTATTGTAAGTATATATAGTAGCATTTCAGAAAGGCAGGACATGGAAACTAAACAGGCAATTCTGGCTTGGTCGCTTTCGGATGATGCTTTTACTGCATTTTTATAGCATTTAGAAGTTTCCTCGATGCCGTTTAGAAGTTTTGTAAGAGTCCCAATGTTATAAGGAGGTTGGAAGTCAAGTTTTAGAATCCGGACTTTTCCTTTAAGCAAGTAGCCTCTGGTTGAAGAGATTTCCTTTAGTTTACCTCCTGCCAGTTTGCCTGCTTCAATATACTTGTCACCTGAAGCTTCAGCAAATTCTCCAAACTTACGATAATCGTTCAAATTATAGTATTTATTTGCAAAATCTTCGTAAAGCCATGCTAAAGAAAGATACTCTTTTACTGTGTCACCCTTTTCTCTAAATAGATTGGCTGCTACCTTTATTTCCCCAATTGATTCCTTCTCCAGGTTCCTGGAAAACAGAAGTAAGCTGTTGATAGCGTGGATATCCGGATTTTTGGGTTCCAATTCAATTGCAGCTTGAAATTGTGCTCCGGACTCTTCAAACCTTCCGGTTTTCAAGAGGAGAAGACCGTAACTTGAATGTACAGGCGCATATTTCGGATTAGTTACGAGAACAAGCTTATACTGATCTTCTGCTTCCTTCAATCTACCCATTTCAAAAAGGAGCAGACCGTAGTTAAAGTGGGTTTCACTATTTCCGGGATCAAATTTAAGAGCCAGTTTGTACTGTTTTTCAGCTTCTTCCTTTTTTCCCATTTCCGAAAGAAGGTTCCCATAACTTAAAAGGGCGATCATGTTTTTCGGATTTACTACAAGAGAAAGCTTATACTGTTCAGCTGCCTTTTCCAGCATTCCCATATCCACAAGGAGCAGTCCATAGTTATAATATGTGTAAGAATCGCCTGAATTGTTTTTTAGGGCAAGCTTGTAATGTTCTTCAGCCTCCGCTTTCCGTCCCACTTGCTTCAGTAAATTGCCATAATTTGAATGAACTTCTGCATTATTCTGATCAACTTTTAGAGCCAACTTATACTGTTCTTCTGCTTCTCTCAGTTTCCCCATTTGTAGAAGCAGAAGCCCGTAACTGCAGTTAGCTGCTATGTTTTTCGGATCAATTCTCAGCACAAGTTTATACTGTTTTTCAGCTTCTTCGAGTCGTCCCATCTGTTTAAGCAGAAGTCCATAATTATATTGGGCAGGTAAGAACCTCGGAGCAATTTTTATAGCAAGCTTAAAATGCACTTCGGCTTCTTTCATTCGACCCTTTTCAAATAGGAGAAGACCATAATTTAAATGGGCATTGACATGTTCCGGATCGGCTAATAAAGCAAGCTTATACTGTTTTTCAGCTTCTTCTTTCCGGTTCCATTCTGACAGGAGAAGTCCATAATTATAGTGTGTAGCTACATGTTTCGGGTCAATTTTTAGAGCAAGTTTATACTGCTCTTCTGCTTCTTTCTTTCGCCCGATTTGTTTAAGGAGAGCTCCATAATTTAAGTGCGTTAAGATATGGTTAGGATCAGCTCTGAGAGCAAGCTGGAACTGGATTTCTGCTTTTTCCGGAAGCCCCATTTGTCTGAGCAAAAGCCCATAATTATAACGAGTAGCCACATGTTTTGGGTCAATTTTTAAATTCAATTTATACTGTTTCTCAGCTTCTTCCAACCTCCCCATTTGTTTGAGCAAAAGTCCGAAATTATATCGAACGTCTTTATTTTTGGGATCTGCTTCTAGAGCAATTCTATACTGCTCTTCGGCTGCTGCAGGTTTTCTCATTTCTTTGAGAAGACGTCCATAATTTGAACGAAGATCAGTGTCGGAGGGGTTTATTCCCAGAGCCAGCTTATACTGCTTTTCTGCATCTTGCAGTCGTCCCATCTGTTTAAGAAGAGATGCGTAGTTAGAACGAGCCGCCAGATGTTTCGGATCTACTTCCAGAGCAAGTTTATAGTGCCTTTCAGCTTTATGTGGCAGTCCCATCTCGGAAAGTAAAAGCCCATAACTGAAATGAGTATCGGCATGATTAGGATCTACTGTTAAAGCGATTTCATATCTTTCCTTAGCCTTCTGAGGCAATCCCAACTCTGTAAGGAGGAGTCCGTAATTATAGTGAATATTTGCATCTTCCGGGTCGGATGCTAAAGCTTTTTCATATTGTTTTTCAGCATCATAAGGCCTTACCATTTGTTTAAGTAAAAGCCCATAATTTGAGCGAACCCCTGCATTACTGGGGTCGACCTCCAAAGCAAGTTTATACTGCTCTTCTGCTTCCTTCAGTTTTCCCATTTGTCTGAGAAGAAGTCCGTAGTTTGAGCGAGTAGCAACATGATCCGGATTTGCTGCCAACGCAAGCTTATACTGCTTTTCCGCCTTTTCCAGCATCCCCATATCTATAAAAAGAAGTCCGTAATTGAAATGAGCGTCTGCATTGTCAGGATCAGCCTCCAATGCAAGCTTGTACTGTTTTTCTGCTTCCTCCCCCCTTCCCAATTCTGACAGAAGGATTCCATAGTTCGAGTGGATTGCCGGATTCTTCTGATCCAGTTCCATCGCAAGCAAATAATGTTCTTCCGCTTCTTCCGCCTTTCCCATCTGCTTAAGCAGGTTCCCGTAGTTGTAATGAGTCGTCGGATTGATTGGGTCAATTTCCAGAGCAAGGTTATATTGTGATTCGGCCTCTTCCAGCTTCCCCAAAAAAGCAGCAGCTACTCCGGCATTATAATGAGCTGTCGCTTTGGTATCTCCTGATGAAAATCTTGCGGAAGTTTTTGCAAGTACATAAGCTAAATTGTACAGTCCCGCAGATCCGCAAAGAAAGCACTCCTCAAGTAAGGAATCAGGAGGGATAAAATTTCTTTTCGCAAACTCCGAAACAAGGTCTATTGCGCCTTCATAGTCTTCTCTTTCAAATCTCAAGTGTTTAATGGCAATGTCTAAGAGTTTTTTTGCTTGCTCATCCTCCATAAATAAAAACCAACCAACAAAAATTGATTTGTTATTAAACTATAGTAAGTAATGAATAAATATTTTATTATAGTGTATATAATTCATTGGATTTTTGTAGAAAACAGTTAAAAAGCCTGGGAATTAACAGCATTGGAGGGAAAACAAGAACAAAACTACAACATATACTGTTTATTTGTTCTGTCACTTATGCTGATTTCTATTATTCTGGCAGGAGTACTTATATGCCCTACAAATATCTACTAACAGGTACTTTTTAAATATTTTTACTGTTTGGAATACTTTACTGTTTTATATATTTATGTATATTGTTAAAATCGTTTAATATTACTCGCTAAATTTATATATTATTAACATCTTTTATTTATTCATTAAGACATGTCCTTCATATTCAACCCCCAAGATCAGGATATTAAGGATTGTCCGAGGTTTTAAGAAATTTAAATGAAGGCTATGAGCGGAAGCTTTCTTTAAATCTTACGTAAACTTTTTGGACTCCAATATCTAAAAACACTAAATATAATTTTTGTATTATATAATTTAATTTTGATTTTATTAGTCGTTTGTACAATCCTTAAAATAAAAATTTGACGACAGATCCGGGAAATAAGGCTCCATGTTACTTCCATGGTTTATCTTGATAGTGAAGACCTAAAAACAGCTCTAAAAATGGGCTCCAATTTTTGGAGATGATAAAACGTGCCTTTTAAAATTGCGGCAATGCCTGCTTATAATGAAGCTCAGGCTATTGAAGAAGTCATTAATGGTTGTATGAAATTTGTCGATAAGGTAGTGGTTGTGGACGACGGTAGTACGGATACTACTGCCGCTATTGCCGAATCGTTGGGAGCCTACGTTGTTCGTCACGAGAACAATAAAGGATATGGTGCCGCCCTTAAAAACTGTTTTGAAACCGCACGTCAACTTGGTGCGGACGCCATGGTTATTTTAGACTCTGATGGCCAGCATGATCCATCTGATATTCCGAAGTTAGTTGAACCTCTGGAAAATGGCTTTGATCTTGTAATCGGCTCAAGGTTTGTCAACGGCAACGGCAAGGATATCCCGGTTTATCGGAAGTTTGGGATGAAAGTACTCGATATTGCAACATACATTGTTGGGGGTCTCAATGTTACCGACTCCCAGAGTGGTTTTCGGGCTTATGGAAGAAGAGCCATTGCTAATATTAATTTGAGTTGTACAGATATGTCTGCAGGTTCCGAGATTCTTATCCATGCATTTGATCACAAGTTGAAGTTTACTGAGGTGGAAATTTTCTGCAGGTACGACTTAAATGACTGTTCAAGTGAGAATCCCATTTCTCACGGATCAAAAGTTTTGTTATGGACATTAAGAGAAATGAAAAACAGAAGACCTTTGTATTACTTTGCTCCTCTTTGGTTGATTTTTTTTGGAGTTGAGTTCTTAGTGGGGTCGAAATTGTTACCGTTTTTTCTCCTAGGAGAGGGTTGGAGTTTTTGGTTGGAGTTGTTGATGAGCTCACTGATTATTTTTCTTGGCACTTTTACGATATTACGGGGATTATTTTCCAAGCTGTTAAAAGAATAATGTTTAAAAAACAAAAAAAAGTGAATCTTGGGTAATAATTAGAAAGTATAACTAACTGAACTCAAATTCGTTCCTTATTTGTCTTATATTTAGGACGGCTTTATTATGAATGTATGTATCATCGAATTGATCAAAAGCGGAGGAATGGTTCACTACGCTTCTCAACTTTGCAATAGCCTGGCTTTTCTTGGGAATGGGATTAATGTGAGCATAATTGCTCCAGATGGACTAAATGAGACAATATTCAATGATAAGGTAACTGTCAATAAAATCCCATCTGTTGGAAGGCATGGTTATAGAATTGATTTGATTGTTAAACATATTTTGGATATAAAACCGGACATAATACATATTACCGTAATACATCCTTTCATCATACCTTTACTGAGTACTTTAAAAAAAGTGGCGCCAATAGTACTTACTATTCATGATGTTGTACTACACTCAGATCAACAGAATTTTGTTGTTAATATGACAACAAATATCATCTCCAGATACGCAGATTTGAACTTTGTCCATAGTGAAAAATTGAAGTTAGAATTAAGTAAAAAAAGGGTTACAAACTCGAAAATCTCAGTAGTTCCTCATGGAGACTATTCTTTCTTCAATAATTTGGGCAAAGAAGAAATTACTGAAGAAGAAAATATAGTTTTATTTTTTGGCAGGATACTTAAGTATAAAGGAATAGATCATTTAATAAAATCTGAACCATTAATATCTTCCAAAATTCCAAATTTTAAAATAATAATAGCTGGGGATGGAGACTTCACACCGTATAAAAAATTGATAAACAATCGAGATAATTTTATAATTATTAATGAATATATACCTGATGAAAGAGTTTCTGAATTATTCCAAAAAGCTTCAGTTGTTGTCTTGCCTTATATTGAAGCTTCGCAGAGTGGAGTAATTCCCATAGCTTACTCATTTAAAAAACCAGTAGTTGCAACAGATGTTGGAAGTCTCTCCGAAGTTGTTATTAATGGTGTTACTGGATTTATTGTTCCTCCATGCGATAATGATGAATTGGCGAACGCAATAATAGAAATATTATCGAACAAAAATCTAAGGAAAAATATGGGCAATGCAGCATACGAATTTATGATAAAAGAAATGTCTTGGAATGAAGTAGCTAAAAAGACATTTGAGGAATATACAAAACTTACTACTCTGGACAACAAGCAAAATTATTATGGCTTTAATCGTAGTTCAACTATTAAAAGCCTATCTGAAAAGTTAAATGGTATGTTATAAAGTGTACAACGAACTTAAATTCCTGTTCTCTATATCATTGCCATCAGCAGGTTTTAAAAGCTACAATTTTAAAATATTTCTTTTGCAAGCTAATGCCCACTTAATTTTATTTTTGTTGAGGAAATAAATAAATTGAACTTGTTAATAGTTTTTGAGGTCTTAGTATGCTAAGGTCTAATCTGAAAGATGACGTTCCTGTAAAAAATAACATCTCTGAACTTGTGAATGAATTGACAGATAAAAAAAAGTTCTTAAAAGTTGCAATTTTAATATCAGCATTCTCAAAATTTGAGGGAGCTAGCAGAGTAGCAGAACATCAAGCATTAGAGCTTTCTGAAAACAGTGCATCTGTGACCATATTTACTTTTAATGCTGATTTAGATTCAAGGAGTTTTAGAGTTAATCTTATTAATCCTCTTGTTCCATTTCGAAATCCTTTTTTAAAGAAGGTGTATCGTGCCTCATTCCCAGTTAATTTAATTAAGGTCTCCTCGCTTCTCAATAAGCTAAATGATTTTGATGTAATCATTCTTCATCATCCAACTTTGGCCAATTTAGCATTTTTTTGCAAAAAAATTTATGGGACTAAAGTAGTAGTTTATAATCATCATGCAGACGGAGACTCACCTGTTTATTCATTTACACCTCAAGGTATCTCTGAGAAAATTTATAATCAATTAGTTTGGTCGCTTTATTGGAAAACAATAAAGAGATTTGATACAGTTATTTCTGTAAGTAAATATAGTAGAAAAAGACTTAAAGAAAAAAAAGGCATAGATAGTATAGTAATCTACAACAAAATCGATCATAGTAGGTTCAAAAAGGGGCTTGATGAGAATATAATAAGGTCCAGATATAACATTAACAATGATCCTTTGATATTATTTATTGGAAGAATCATCCCCTCTAAAGGCATACACTTGTTAATTGATGCTTTTAAAAAAATTAAGCTTAAAATACCTCATGTTAAGTTACTCATTGTTGGAAAACATTATGATAGAGAGTATTCTGAAAAATTGATGAGGTTAAGTGATGAATCCATATTCTTCGCAGAGCAAATTTCCGATGGTGACTTGCCCTTTTATTATGCGGCATGTGATGTTTATGCAACCTGCTCTTTGCAGGAAGGTTTTAATTTAACTATTGTAGAAGCTCAAGCATGTGGGAAACCAGTTGTGGCTTTTGACATTGGGCCTCATGAAGAAGTTTTAGATAATGGATATTTAGTTAGTGAGTACGATTTGAAGGATTTTAGTGAAAGACTGGTAGAAATATTACTTAAAGGGAGCAGAAATGTACAATAAAACGGATAAGCAAAATTTATTATACGTAGACTCTCTTCAGCTAATTTTGTTGTGCTTGTTCATTCAATTGTCTCTCTTTGGGATAATCGGTTTAAACCTGATCGGGATCGATATTCCATTTTTAAGAATTATCTTTGGTTTTTTATATCTCACTTTCCTTCCCGGAGTTTTAATTCTTGGGAAATTCAGATTCAACAAACTAACGGTGATAGAAGCTTTTTTGTACTCAACTGGATTAAGCTTTTTTTTCATAATGTTCATTGGAATGTTGATTAATTTTCTATATCCATTTTGCGGTATTGAAAAACCGATTTCAGAAGTACCATTAGTCATTACATTTAGTCTTTTAACACTGGCATTAACATTAATATGCTATTCGTCTAATAAAAAGTATACATTTTGTCTTCTTTCCAGAAATCCCTGTAAGATCTCGTTGGAATTTTTTCTAGTTTTAATGATACCTTTTCTATTTATTTTAGGCACGTACTTTATAAACTTCTATAACAGCAATGTATTAGCAATAGTTTCCATACTTTTCACAATTATTATAATATTTGGATTGTTAAAGAAAAACCGTTTTGATCTATTTCCATTTGCTATTTGGGTGATTTCACTTTCTTTCATGTTTCATTGGTCTTTGATTACTATGTATATCCCTATTAGTGATGGAACAATCGAATATTATTTTTCAAACATGGTTATTAAAAATGGAATATGGGATTACGCCATTGATACTGGATCAAATAGTCTACTTAGTGTTGTAATACTCAATCCTATTTATTGCCATATATGTAACATACCCCTTACCTGGGTATATAAGCTAATTTTGCCAACATTAATGTCTTTTGTTCCAATTGGATTATATAATGTATATAATAAATATTATTCAGAAGATATTTCTTTTATATCGTGCATATTTTTTTTTACAATGTATTCTTTCTTCTCATGGATAGCATTAGCAATGAAACATGTAACGGCTTATATTTTTGTGGTCTTAATATTTACTTTGTTAACTAATAAATCAGAAAATGATTCTCAAAAAAGTTTGTTATTAATTATTTTTACAATGTCGCTTATCGTATCACATTATGGAATATCATATCTTTTTATATTAACAATATTCACAGTTTTACTGTTGTCTCAGGTAAACAAACTTACCAAAAAAAATTTTCTGGCGGCAGGCAAAATAACAAATACATATATGATTCTATGCTTTATATTTGCGATATCATGGTATATGTATACGTCTAATAGCAATGAATTTAACATTATTGTAAATATGGGATACAATACTGTAACTCAAGTTTTGGAATTTAGTGTTGAAAGTTCAAGAGCCTATGCTTACATCGGTGATTCATTCGGTAAACCTTTATCTTTAATCGTACGACATTTTATATATTACACATTAATTCTTTTTGAAGGAGTAGGTGTTTTTTACACATGTTATAAATATTTAAATAATAAAATTGTCATAAAAGAATATCTTTCCATTGCAATAGTGTCATTTTTAATGCTTTTTTCAATATTTCTTCCTTTTTTTACAATAAATTTATCGATAGACAGAATTTTCAATTTTACAGCTATTTTTTTAGCTCCATTTTGCATCAATGGTTTGAGAATTATTATTCGGAGCATCATGTCAGTAACCCATATCCCAGCTATTAGCAAAAAAAATTTAACTGAAATTGTTTCTATCTACTTCCTTGTTTTTATTCTCTTTGAAACCGGTATTGTTTCAGGACTGATCGTAAAAGACTATTATTTTTCGAGCGCGTTATCACAAAAGGATATAATGAATCAAGGAACTACCGTTAATAAAAACAGTTATTATAGCGATTATATGATAAGTTATGATGTATATTGTACCAAGTGGTTGTCATTATACAAAAACCCACAAAAAAGAATATTTGCAGATTTTATGGCAATATACCCATTAATCACTTATGGAGAATATCCATTTTATGAATCAAATATGAATATTATGCTATTAAAACCGTATGAAAGTGAAACTTATTTAGAAGAAAATGACTCTCACTTTTATTTAAGATATTCCAATGTTGTTGATGGAATTATGGCATATAATCTCACTATGTCGGGATACAATACAACAGTCTATTCTCCAACTTTAAAAAACAAGGATTTAATTTACAGCAATGGTGGTTGCTTACTTTACAAACAGAATGTCAACTGCGCATCAACAGTTCTGTAACCGTAAATACAACCGACTAACAACTTCTCTGGATAACTTCTTTATATGCTTTCATAACAGCCAGAGCACATTTTTTGTCTTTTCTGCTTATATGGTATCCTATTGCTATCAAAGTTCTTGCAGTGACCAGCAAATATACTATTGGCTTATATTTTAACGGACAGTACGTTTTAATTATCCAAAATCGATTTCTATTAGCGTAGTATAAACTTTCCGGTTTAAACTTCTTTGAAGCAGTTGCAGAAACTTTATGATAAATTTTTGATAAGGGAGTGACTACAATTTTAAATCCAGCATTTTTCGCCCTCAAGGAATAATCTACGTCTTCAAAATAAAAAAAATATTCATCGGTTAAAAACCCAACTTTTTCTATTGTAGCTTTTTTAATAAGGAATGCACAACCTGTCATAAAGTCAGTTGATACTACCTCTTTATCATCCGTTATTTTTGTATGTGTAGCTATGTTAAAACTGAACCAATTTATCTTGCCTTTTTCAAACCATGAATTCTCAGGTTCAGAATAATAGCGAATAATTGGGCCAGCTATTCCTATCATGTTATCATTTTTAGCGACAGTTATCAGGTTATTTAAGAAATCTTTGTTTACAGTTGTATCATTATTTAAAAGTAAAACATAATCTGCTCCCTTTTCAATAGCCTTTCGTATCCCTACGTTATTTCCTGCTGCAAATCCCAAATTATTCAAATTTTCGATAATTTCCATATCCGGGTAAAGTTTTCTTAAGCTTTCGACAGATCCATCTGTTGAACCATTATCAACAAGTATTATCTCATAGTTAGGATATTCTACCATTTTAAGTGATTCAAGACATTCAATTGTATCTTTTTTTCCATTCCAATTGAGAATTATGATGCAGACCAGTGGATCATCCATTTTTTTACCTTCTATCTAGTAGTGATTTGGCAAAGTTGATATCAGATCTGTTAATCGTTTTGAACATATACAATATAATAAAATAAAATAACATAGCAAACAAAAAAGATAAAATTAAATTCCAATTATATATAGATACAATAAATAGGCCCATTAGCATACTTGCAATCAATACTTTGATTATTTCGGTGTAATCGATTTTAAAGTATCCTAATTTTATTGCGTACGTCATTAAAGAAATTGCAACAATGGCCTCAGTAATTAAAGTAGCTACACTTGAGCCTACTAATGAATATCTTGGAACCAATAAATAGTTTATACCTACATTAATAAATGCAGAGAATCCAGTAATCTTAGTGACTAATAGCTGTAAGTTTATAGATTCAAATAATTTTACAAACGGTGCGTTCATATATGTGAATACTAAGGACCATATCAGAATCTGCAAGGCTATAGCTGCTGGAGTATATTTTGGTCCGAAAATGAGATCAATAATTCTATCCCCTAAAATTGTTGTTCCCACTCCTATAGGTACGCCTATAATTAACATTATAGAAAAATATTTATGAAGGATTCCATTAATATTTACTCTTTCCGAATATTCAACATAATATCTTGATAAAAGAGGGTAAATAATTGTATTGAAACCTGTTGGGATAAGTAATAGTGCTAATACCATCTTATAAGCAATATTATAGTATCCGACCTCAGCTTCACTTTTGAAAATCGAAAGCATTATCGAATCAGTCCAAACATATATAGTAACAAAAGTGTAAGTGATTGCAAACGGCCATGATTCTTTCATTAAAAATTTAATATAGTTAAGATCTATAACAAAGCAATTTTTGAGATTGACAAATTTACTAATTGATAACAAAAAATATGATAATATTATCACACTGACTAAGAGATACAATATTGAAAATTGTATTACGTTTAAGTTCAATATTTGCGTTACTATGATACTAAGAAATAATAGAATACTATTCAATATATTACCAACTGAAGTGTAGATTGGTTTCTCTAAACCTTGAAAAATTGAATCTAAAACTCCTTTGATGGAACTAACTATCGTTGATAAAAAAAATATATTTATCACAAATATTGTATTCAATTTATAATTAAACAATTTCAAATAAAGAGTTAGTGCTATAAACGCTATTGCACCTAGAATAAAAGTAATTACCATTGAATTAGGAATGATTTTAAGTATGGTGGATTTATTTTTTGCAACTTCCCTTATAAAAAAAATGTTAGTTCCAAATGCTATAAAAACAGCCAATAAAGAATTTATTGCCATCGCAAAAGAAATAATACCAAAATCAGTAGCATCAAAATACCTGGCAGAAAAAGCAAAATATATGAATCCTAAAATAAAAAAAATTATATTACCAGATAAAACTAAAGTTATATTTTGAACTATTTTTTTAGTCACGTTCAAGTTCAATCCTCTGTATAGAGTATATCCAAAAAATGTTTTAATACTACAGTTTTTGAAACAGTCGATGACAATGATATAGAGAATTGGGTATTTAAGTTCTTTGTAAACTTTTGTAATCTGCCCGTCGATTTTTGGGACCAGCTCTACGCTTATAATTTAGATTTTCCATAATTTAGATTTTCCTTCAGCGAGAAAACCAGGATAAAAACAATTCCCTGGAAACAGGGGGGCCAGTTAAAGCTTTCAAAAGCATTCCCTCTCTTTACGGGCTTTATGAAAGCTCTTTCGCTCCCACTAACCGGCCACACCTGCTTCTGGATCTCAGATTTATATCTTAATCTTATTTTTTCTATATTTTATCATTTCTTTTATCATTACTTGTTCCCACATTGAAGTTCTATCTCTTTCATTTACTTCGATGGGGTCAAAACCATATCTATCTGATGGATTATCCCCTTGCTGGGTTTGGTGTCAGTATCTGTTACTTTAGCACCCCCAACATGCAGGCCTTCACCCGTATTGTTGACCGGCAGTATTCCTCCCTCAAGTGTCTGGATACCTGTCATATTTACAAGATCCTGCTCTGTTACTTCTCCATTGGTAACATGGTAAGTAAGGATTTTTCTTAGTTCAGTTGTATTATTCATAAGTGCATCAACAGTACCTGTCGGAAGCGCTTCGAAGGCCTTATCAGTCGGAGCAAAGATCGTGTACGGTCCACCCATAGAAAGAGTATCATTAAGCCCTGCAGCATTAATAAGCTTAACAAGGGTTACGTACTTGTCGTCAGAAAGTATTTGCATAATATTTCTGTCACTCTTTCCAGCAGCAGATTCTTTTGTTGCGTTCTTACTTACATTGCCTCCACCAGTTTCGTTTGTCCCTTTTTGAGCACAACCTGAAGCAAATAATAAAACTGAGATAACTAGCATTGTAATAAGTACAGTGCTAAAGAGTCTTATTTTCCTAATAATCTCATCCCCCTTCACAGCACTGAAGTTTTAAAAAAGAAATGGTAGAATTTCTACCAGAAAATTATTTGACTATAACATATCCTGGGTATAATGTTTTCTTGTAATGACCTTTGGACATTACGGTTAATTTGAGAGGGTATTTTCCGGGTTTCTTATAAATGTGCAAAATATTTCTACTTGTTGAAGTCGTTCCATCACCAAAATCCCAGTACGTGGATATATGATTCTTGCTTCTGTCAAGGTACATAACCCGGAGTGGAGCTTTTCCGCTGCATAACACTCTACCGTACAAAGAAACTGGCTTAGTAACATTGATATAACCTATCTTTGTGGCAGTTTTATTGTCAGTGGAATTCGATATAGTCAACGACACATTGTATTTCCCGGGCAGTGTATATGTGTGGATAGCTGTCAAGTTGTGAGTCGAATAAGTCCCGTCACCGAATGTCCAATTAAATCTGTTCGGATTTCCAGTGCAATTG
>JAUPKV010000704.1 GCA_030837265.1 Methanobacteriota archaeon | reverse complement strand
ACCCAATTATCAGGTGTTTCTACATGTTTCTCTCCTTTAAGGAAAATAACATGCTTTAGCCCCTCTTCGTCTCCTGCCAGAAGTACCCGGCAGATTGGAGATTCTATTATGTCGTAATACATTCTAAACTCCCGTAAAAAGAAAAGCTGAGGTGAAAGTGTTAATGCACTCCCAAATGCCTCAAACATTATTCAGTACTTTTTCGTTTATCGCTCCAGAACGACCCTGAAAATATGTTCAGGGCTCCAGCGGCTGAACCAGAGTTGGGTCCGTTTGTCTCTTCGTCAAGTTTATTTAATTCCTGAATCCTCATCTGCACTACATCCATCGCGTCTTCAAAGAGCTGCCGATTGATCTCAATCCCAAAGTATTTCTTGAGTTTTTCTTCTGGCGGCATTGTTGAACCCGCAGAAAGATAGGCCATATAGTTTTTGTTGAAGGTCTTAGGGTCTTGTTTGTACTGTTTGAAGAGAGAGAGGGTTATTGCTTTTGAAACCGCGTAGTTAAAGGTATAGTAGTTATTTGTCAGGTAAATGTGGTTAATATACGTCCATTCTCCTGAATTTTGAGGGTAATATTCAACTGACTCGCTCCTGTATTCTTTAGAAATGTTCGTCCACAGGGCATTAAGTTCGGCTCCGCTGGCATTTCCTTTTTCAACGCACAGCTGGTGTGCCTTATACTCGAATTCCGTAATCATGGGCTGCCTTGTAAGATAGTTCTGGTAATCCTCTATGTGCTGGGCAAGCACTGCAATTGCGGTTTTTTTATCTGAGTTTTCAATCACATGGTCAACAAAGAGTTCTTCGTTGAAAGTTGAAGGAACCTCCATTTCATATTCCTGACCTGAGCAGTAGATATAGTCCACAGATGTACCCATCAAGTAGAAATTTATCCCATGCCCAAGTTCATGTGTGAGAGCTTTTTGATCACTTATAAGGCCATTATAGTTGAGGAAGATTAATGCCGGAGCCTTCAGGGCACAGAGTTCGTAGCAGTAACCTCCGGGCTGTTTCCCATGTTCAGGGTCCGGATATACGTCTATGAAATTACCAGTTACGGTCTTTAAGAAAATTTCATTAAATTGAGGGTCCATTTTGGAATAAGATTTTTGTATTTCCTGCAAAGCATCTAAATAAGAGTAATTTTTCCCGGATTCATCTGTCAATTGCAGAATAAGATCGTATGGCTTGAGGGTTTCAAGCCCGAGCTTATCCCTCTTGAACTTGTAATAGTCTTCAAATATGTTTTTTCTTTCCTTGAAAACCGTGTTCATCTCATTAACCTGATTTGGAGTCAGATAAAGGTTATAGAGGCGGGCTTGATAAGAATCTGTGAAATTCAGCTTCTTAGCAGCTATATCGTCAAGCCGTGATTTCTCAGAATAGAAAGAAGCCATCGAATCGGATTCATTCATCAGATGGAAAAATCTTTGCTCATAGCATCTTCTTCTTTCCTCACGATTCTGGTCTGTTGAAAGCAAAGTATAATAAGACTGGGAATTGACGGGATAAGTCTCTCCGTTGTCAAGAGTTATGTTCCCTGCCATTGTAACATTATTGGTGACCTCGGAAATAGCTTTAGTTTCAAGTTTCATGCGCTGGTTTTCGATCTCTGCAAGGTATATTGCTTGTGACTCATTCATTGGCCTGTGCTCTGCAAACCTCATATAACTTGCTTCAAGATAAGGACGATACATCTCAAGTTCGGGTTCTTCGGAAAAAAGCCTGTCCCATTCCTCTTTGTTGAGAGCGGCCAACTTTACGGGTACAAATGCGTTAGCTTTCTCATGCTCGGTAATCAGGCCTTGAGAGTTCTCAAGTAGAGAAGCAAACGCCTGATCATTGACATTTTTACTGAGCTGGGTATACGCGTAAATGTACACAACACTGACAGATCTTGAAAACTCCTTTTCAGTCTCAAGGAAATTGAGTAAAACAGGTCCGGAGAGATTTTCAAATTTCGGACGGAAAGTTTTGTTCATTTCTTCTGATTTCTGTTTTAGTGATTCAAGCTCCTTTGAGGCGTCTTCTTTACTGCCGAAGAGATATGTACTATTCCATGTCGTCGTAACCTTATTGGGATCAAGCTTTTCAAATGCATATTCTCCATTTATATTTTCAGAGGATTTTTCTATATCCTCCGAGGCACCGCGTCCTGAAGAAACTGTAAAGAAAAGTAAAACTCCGAGAGCAATGATCCATTTAACCGATTTCCATCTCATATAATTGAAGCATCCCATGAAACCACTACCTTTGATGACTCAAAATCTCTTTCAGGTTATACAAGAAACTTGCAAACTATGCAAGAAGAATACGAATCTCTTGATAAATTCAGAAAATTACTTCCAATATTTTTATGATCATGACGTAAAAAACTATCGATTTAAACTGCCAAAAAGGTAAAGAAAACTGAAACTGCAAAGAAAATGAAATAAATTTCAGGAACTTAATCAGTCAATATAGAGTTGAATCAGAATTAATTTACACTGCTACCTCATATAAAGTGTACAGTATCATGGCTCCTTACAAATAATATGATTTAGCAATTGGATACGACAATTTTTGAGAAAAAAATTTACTAACAGTAATCAAGGGAAAACAATGAGGATCTTATAAATAGTGATTTCTACTTTTTTAAAGGCTTCTCGTATTCATTTTTACATAGAATTCACTATTCAAAAATGTGCATATATCATTTGTAAGAATTATGAATTCTTTACAGTTTTTATAAATTCAAAATATACTGTGTATATATGTTCCATAATTCTAGAAATTAAAAGAACATAACTTATTATAGCCAGTAAATATAAATAATAGGTATGGGGGATACATGACTGATAATGTAAACAATAAACAAGAAATCATTGATAAATACAGGGAAGCCGGACGAATCCTGAAGATTGTAAGAGCTGAGGCTATGGAAATGATTAAAGTTGGAAATGGCCTTTTAAATGTTGCAAAATTTGTAGAAAACAGGACTATTGAACTCGGAGGTAGGCCAGCTTTTCCCTGTAATATCTCAAGAAATGAGGAGGCTGCGCACGCAACTCCAAAAGCAGGAGACTCTGATGTTTTCGGGAAAGATATGGTAAAGCTTGACATTGGTGTCCATGTGGATGGATATATCGCTGATTCAGCTGTGACTGTTGATCTTTCAGGGAATCCTGATATATTAAAAGCAGCTGAAGAGGCACTTGCCGCGGCGATCGATCTTGCAAGACCAGGAATCACTACGGGGAAAATTGGAGCTGCAATAGAGGACAGTATTCGCAGCTATGACTTAAAACCAATAACAAACCTGTCAGGTCACGGACTTTCCCAATTTGATGCTCATGATGGTCCCATTGTTCCCAACAGGCGTGTGGAAGGAGGAATAGTTCTTAAAGAAGGGGATGTATTTGCAATCGAACCCTTTGCTACAGACGGAATGGGACTCATTCACGAAGGCGGAAGCTGGGCCGAGATATATAGCCTTAAAAGAAAAAAGCCAGTAAGAATGCCAGTGGTCCGAAATGTCCTGAAGCAAGTAGAAGTATACAGAGAATTACCCTTTGCAAAACGCTGGCTCACGTCCGATAAGCTTGAGTTCGCATTAATCCAGCTGGAAAAGGCAGAAATTTTTAACTCATATCCAGTGCTTGTTGAAAGTGCAGGTGGAATTGTAGCCCAGGCAGAACATACGATAATAGTAACTCATGACGGCTGCGAAGTTACGACAAAATGAAAAGATAATAGAAAGACTGAAAAATCAAAGGTTGAAAATAGAGTTCTGTGAATTAAATTGCTATTTTTTTAACAACTTTCTGATATGCTGGTTTTAATTCCAGCTATTTACTTCTTTGGCCCTGAAGAATGACCTTGATCAGGAGATCATTAAGGTTTTGAAAATTACTGTTTAAACAAATTTTTTAATATTCTTACGTGCTTTTCAAAATTGAGTGATTTTACGTTATCCTCTGGCTTTGTTTGTGTATGCCTCATAAACTAACAATCCTTTAAGTAACGATTTTGATTAGGTGACAGGTATTTCTGTATTAATTTTTTAGATTTT
>JAUPKV010000703.1 GCA_030837265.1 Methanobacteriota archaeon | reverse complement strand
TACCGGTATACCGTTCACTTTAACATTTCCGGCAAGAATCGCACTCTTTGATCTCCCCCTTGACTTAAAATATCCCATATCTACAAGGTATGCATCCAGTCTCATGGGCACTGTATCGGCTGAGCCAGTATATAAAAGTACGAGTCGGATGGGGTGTATGAGATGAATCCAGTGTTTTAATTCTAGAATGTAAAAGATTTAGTGAGACAATACACTGTATTAATATTGAAAAATAAAAAAGGCGTATTTTTGATCAATGTTCTCCTAATTCCTTAGGAAATCTGTCTGCAATAAGATTGAGTTGTATGTTGTGTTCCAGATACGCTTTCAGACCAGCTAACACCAAAGTAAAACCTCCTGTCGAATCTCGTATTTGTGAAAGCAGTTCGTCAGGCGTTCCTTTAAATCCACTATTAATGATGCTTACAAATGTTCTTGATTTATCCAATGGTATGAATGTCCATTCTACAGTTGTCTTTTCCTCATAGTTTCCCCATTGAACGATAATTTTTTCATTAGGAATTATTGATTCTATAAATACTGTAACAGTGTGATTATACATATCCCAGCTCCAGAGCACCTTATCGTTTTCATCCAACCGGCCAGTACTTCTGGAAAACCAAAAATTATTAGTTATCTCAGGATTGATAAACGCTTCAAAAACCTGCTCTACAGGTTTACGAATAAGCATTCCGGCCTCTGCAAAAAGTTTTATTTCTTGAGCCATGTTTCTCTCCTTCTATCCTTACACTAAAATTGCACCTTATATTTCGCGATAATCTTCAGCAAACAAAAAAAATCGAAAAACCATAAAACAAATAATTATAATTTTTAAAACTAATCACTTACAATTTTTATCATTTTTGCTCATACGCCTGTTTTAATTTTTCAATATTAATTTTACTCATTTGTAGCATTGCTTCCATAACACATTGAGATTTATTTGGATTCGGATCGTTTAACAGATCCCCTAGAATTGTGGGGACGATTTGCCATGACAGGCCATATTTATCTTTAAGCCAACCGGGTCCCTGTTCTTCACCACCTTCTGAAAGCTTTTCCCATAATTCATCTATTTCTTCCTGTGTCTCGCAGTTGACGAAGAATGATATAGCTGGCGAGAAGGTGAATTGCGGACCTCCGTTCAATGCAATGAATTCCTGTCCCTCAAGCTGGAATGTAGCGGACATTACTGTTCCAGCAGGTCCGGGTCCTGCTGCCCCGTAACGCATAATACTTAGAATCTTTGAATTTTTAAAAACAGAGGTATAGAAATTCATAGCTTCTTCAGCTTCATCATTGAACCACAGAAAAGGAATGATTTTTTGTAGTTGTATTTCCCTACTGGATGACTCCTTGATTCGAGTCATAACATACTCGTAACCGCCAATCTTAGTACCACCCTCCGACCACTGCCAGCGGCCATTAATGGTGTTCCCATCCTTGCTGAATATACTACGGCTGAAATTGTCCGAACCTTTATCTCCGAACCAGTACCAGAAAGTATCGCCTTCGATATCATAGGTGTACGTAAAGTTGCCGCCGTTAATTTCCATCAAGTGTGATCGCAGTGTCCGAGTATCTTCATCAAAGCCGGTATATTCGACACCCTTATGTCTCTCGCCGTCATAAGTCAGATCGAAATGCTGGATTAGGAAGGAACCTCCTTCCATCCACTCGTATGTTGTATAGCCTTCAACCTTTGGGCCGGATATTTTCCATTTGCCAACTAAACGGTCCAGTTTCTTTAATTCAGGGTCTGGTGTCTCAGGTAATTTGTCCCAAATTTCATTGTTGTTATCTTCCATTTGTTCACCAATTGCATTAGCTTATCTCTAAACTAAGTTCCGTGTATTTTATCATAATTATTCAAGAGAACGGCTGAAACTCCCAAAAACTTCCCATACCGAGCTACTTCAAATTCTAATGCTTCAATCTCCTCTTTGTCTAATTGCCGAAAAGTATTAAGCCTGATTTCAACCGTATTTTTCTTAAAGACTTTATTCCAGGTACCTGCCACTTTGCCTTTCAAAATAATTACTGCAGTCAAAGCATTACCCTTCGAAATCATTCTTTCAATGTCTTGAGCTTCACTGATATCGGTCCTATCTTTGTAGGTAATTGTGTACTCATCATAAATCGATAATAAAAATGAGAATGGCACTTTTAATGCAGTCGTTTTCATGCTCGCAGGAAACCAATATGTTTTGCCGTCAAATGTTGCCTGTTCTAAGTCAGGTTTGATTAAACCGACGGCTTCTTTTGCGTCAGCAGCAGAAAGGCCGGACCACCATGAAAAGTCTTTCAGCTGAGCTGGCCCATGCCCTGAAAAATATTTAAGTGCGAGTTTAGCAAGAGCCTGTTCTCGGCTCAGCTTTTTTGTTTTTGGTACGCGTTCTTCCAGAAGTGCATACGTAAATTGTTTCCCATGCCGTGGACCACTGCAGATCAATCCGTCCAGCTCAGCCTATGAGATGATGAGCCAGACGTTGAACATTGGTCTCGATACCAATATCTGTCAATATGGTCTTAAGTTCTTTTCGTGTAAGATATGTATGGTTCTTTAGTGCTTTAACAATTGCAGCATTGCTTCTGGCGAACAACGGTTCATCAAGTTCGAGTTTTCGGTTATAATGAGCAAGAAAAGCTTTTACTCGCGGTGCCGTTAACTCAAGCATCCAGCGTATATCCTCAGGCATGACAAAATGCCATGTCGGTCGCAGCACATGAGTGCGTAAGATCTTACCTTCGTTGAAAGCTTTTTCAATGTCAGTATCAGTCGAATTTTCAATACGCATACCGAGTGCCCATTTGGCAGCAGCAAAGTCCTGTGCCTGGACTGCTCCTAAGTGAGAAACCGCATCAGCTACGCTTTTAAAAGGAGAATTGATTAAACCAGTGCTCTGAAGGCGTAATTTGCGAATTTCCGTAGAGTCTATTGTCGAGAGTATTAATTTTCCTCCGGATAAACTCATTGAATATTGAATATCAGATCGGCGACCCCAGATTTTCTAGAATGCTTCAAAACCTGATCAGCTATTGTGCACTTATATCCTCCTGCATCATGCCAAAGATATTCCCTTCCGTGTCTTTGCAGTAAGCTAACCAGCCGATATCTTTTACTGCCATTTTGGGGGCTACAATACTCGCGCCGGATTTGAGAGCTTTGTCAACGGATTCATCCAGATTGGCTACGCCAACTGTGCAAACAAAAGTGTTAACTGGTTGTCCTTCTACAGGAGCAGGACCGCGGCGGAACAGCAGTCCACCGTTAATACCGGGTTCGGTTTCAGGTCCAGTAGTTACGAGCCAGTAACGATTTTCGTCTTTCAACTGGACGCCTGGTATAACCCACTCATTTATATCCCAACCAAACAAGTCTCTGTAAAACTTCGCAGCCCTTTCAGGTTTTTCTGCATGTATCTCGAAATGTATTATCCTGTTCAAAATAATCTCACTCCATCCATATTTTTGCAAATTTCTTTTTGATTATTTTAAGCTTGCAGCTTTTCCAACAGCTCATCGAGACGCTCATAAGAATCATTAACTCCTTCCTCCATACCGCTCTGGAGCATGCCGTCGCGGTCTGCGAGAGATAGGAAGACAGATTGCGACGTCAGTTTTGTCCTGCTGCCTGGCAATTCCTCAAATCGGGCCATTTCAAGGACAACATGCCCTTTTTCCGGCAGTCCTTCGAATTCAAAGGTATCGATAATCCTTTCAGGTGGTAAGACTTCGTGAATCACACCATGAAATGCATATTCATTGCCGTCTGCGTCTTTATGGATATAGCGCCAGGAACCTCCATTTCTAGGCTCAAATTTTTCAAGTGTCATTGTGAGTTCGCGTGGCCCAAGCCATTGTACGTAAAGCTCAGGATCGGTAAAAGCTTTAAACACAAGTTCGCGCGGTGCATCAAACTCGCGTGTAATAATTATTTCTTGCTTTCCAGGTTCTGCAGTAATCCGAGTAGGATTATTTTTTATCATTTATGTCACCAACCCACTACTAATATAATTTTACTTATGTTAACTCCTGTAATTTAATCTTTAGCCAATATTCGTTGGAATTGTCTAAAGATACTTTCCAGTTGACTAAAATTCATCTAATAACTAAAATTCATCTAATAATATGTAGTCAAACTCTATGACCTTTTCTAACTCCAGTAAAGTCGAGTCTTAGAAGCGGAGGCCTATGTATCTGAGCGTGCATACCTGTACCGGGTTAATGTCTTTGGACCCCATAATAACACCACGATTACAGCCGTGATTGCAATTATTGAATAGTGAATGCTTGGGTAGTCAACCAGCGGATTATGAATCTAATCGGCCGGAAATACTGCCCTACCGAGATTGGTAATGTCATGGAAAAGAATAGCTGCAAATACGCTTCTTCCGGTGTTGTTGTAGAGCCATACAATAAGTATCCTCCAGCCAATGGTACCAAGAGTCCCCCATGCCATCCATATCAGGTCTCGGCCTTGTTCTATCATCGAAGGGTAATGCCCTTAGCAGAAACCAATCCTAGAATGGTACCGGCTGTTAGTGCGCTCCACCGTTCCTGCAGGGGATCAGCAACATAACCCATCCAGCCTATCTCCTCACCCACTGCAAGGAAAAAAACAAAACGAACAATAAAGGCACTGTCAGCAGCGACACTTGAGACTCTGCAGGAAGGGGTAGCTTCATCATGCTTATCGTCCCATAGATTAACAGATATATAAGAGGCATTAAAAAAACGAGAGGCACATACCAGATCTTTTGTTTGATTCTCTTATAATCGAAAACTCTCTTCAGCAGATTTTTTGCGTCATCAGGTCCTTCTTCTCGGTAAACAAGGATTACAGCGGCTGTCAAAGGCATGAACGCGAGCATAAGATCAGTCACAGGAATATTCAGCGGAAGTCCTTTGACTTTGACCACGAAGTTAAGCAGCCAGAATGGAGTAGCAAGAGCAAAAGTCAATATGAAGAATTTTAAAGGTGACCTTTTGAATGACGCGCTTGTGTTCATTGCTTGTAGTCCCCATACGAAACTTAGCTTTGATCGGATAAGAAGGTGCCTTTTAGGCAGTCGAATGAGTAAGTATTCAAGCTCGATTTTGATTCTCCCCACATAATAACCAGAATAAGAAAAACACGGTCGTTAATGTACCTGAGAGGAAGTCGAACCTCTTTACATACATCAGATAATTTCAACTTAAAAGAACAGTTTTCTTGCTCATTAAGGCATAGAGGGGCTTTCCTTTTTTTTGTTTCGGGAGAAATTGATCCCGATTGTAGAATGGAAACACATTTGTCCTAAAAGAGTGACAATACAATCCATGTCCCGTCCCTCACCCGTGTATACTACCCTTGATGATTGGATTTTAAACGAAGCAATTCCGTTCTCTATCGGTTCATCTGAAACCTTCAACGACGCAATCGACAAGGTCATCGCTTCACTTGACGATTCGGTGGAGTTGCTTGGCTTTGGGGAAGCTCTTCACGGCGGCGAAGACATTCTAATATTACGCAATCGGCTCTTCCAGCGCCTGGTAAAGAAGCATGGTTACAGCGCTATTGCCATCGAGAGCAGTTTCCCTCGGGCGTACGCAGTGAATGAGTATATAGCAGGTCGAGGCCCGGCATCTTATGAAGCTGTACAGGATACTGGATTTAGCCACGGTTTTGGCCAACTCGACGCTAATCGAGAACTTGTGGAATGGATGAGACAATATAATGACGATCCTTCCAATAGTGTCAAACTCCAGTTCTACGGCTTCGATAGTCCGACCGAAATGATCGGAACCGATAGTCCACGACAAGTTTTGCATTTTGTGCTAGATTACCTCACTTCGATTGATAGTACTAGCGGCCTGGAGTATCGCCAGCGCATCGATCTGTTGCTCGGCCAGGATGCCGATTGGGAGAATCCTGCTGCATCATTTGACCCGAAGCAGTCAATAGGCTTGTCACCAGCTACAACTTCATTAAGGATTGAGACGGAGGACCTTATTTCGGAACTGTGCGCACGTCGTCCCGAATTGGTGGCTAAAAGCGACAAAAACCGCTATTTAGAAGCCCTGCACTATGCAACAGTCGCACGGCAGTTACTTAACTATCATGCTGTATTAGCAAAAGAATCAGGTGATCGGATAGCCAGACTTCTTGGCATCCGCGATGCGATGATGGCGGAGAACCTGGCATACATCGTGTCTCGTGAACGTGGCCGGGGGAAAGTTCTTGTCTTTGCTCATAATAGCCATCTGAAGCGTGGAAAAGCCGAATGGCAACTTGGCAATGACCTATTAACCTGGTGGCCGGTTGGATCGCACCTCAATGAGATGTTCGGCCCTTGTTATGCCGTAATTGGTTCGGCAGTGGGAGTTTCCGGTGCCAATGGCATCGGCCAGCCCGAAGCAGGCACTCTTGAAGCGCGGCTGACTGCAGTGACGGGGCCGGCAAGGTTCATTCCAACTTATAAAGGCCGGGAGCTACCAGGCTCGGAAATCTCCTCGCTTCCGACCCGTTCAGGAAGTATAAAGAACCCGACCTACTTCCCATTAACTCCTCAAAGCTTAACTGATTTTGACTGGCTGGCTGTCCTGAATTCAACAGCCTATAGCCGTGGAGGGCCGAAGTTGCAATAATGAGCACTAACTCAAGGAAGGTTACTGTGTAGTCTTCACAGAAACTCATGCCTTTTTATAAAATAACAAACTCGGACTTTAATTGTCACCTGACTTTCATACCTTTGAAAAAGGACATCTTTACTGTGATTGAAGCTGATAAAATTTAGTAATAAGAAATTAAAATCAGAGGGTACACCTGCTGAGAGAAAAGAAAAAAAATCTAAAGGGATAACAAACCGGATCCTGAGTTAATCGCTTATATCATTAGCAAAGAAACTCCGGCATGAAGAATTTAGTGATTATTATGACACTGTTAATATATTTATAACTAACCACCGTTCTGTTTTATCCAACTAAAATTGGGATTCCTATCTTCTCACTTATGCACGTTGGTAATCGTTATGTAACCAAAACTCCTTCCTTTTTCTCATTTCTCTTTCTTCGCCATTTGATCACCCATCTAAAGGCATAATAACAAAGAATAGCCTTCAGGATATAAATCGGGATGAGTACTAAAATCAGAGTAGCAGTTTGCACAATTAATCCCAAAAATGCCCATGATTATTTATTATGGTCTCGGAACTGCGTTAACCATCCTATACACTAAAAATCATCGAACTTTACTCGAATTATCTTAAAGGACATCTATTCAAGTATTAATAGTCTGATAACAATATCTTCATCTATAGCTGTATATAATAATTCTCTTCTAATCTTGGAGCTGAACTCTGAGAACTCAGATTTATTTAATAGTCTGTTCTTTAATCCATCAAAACTGTTAACATTAGGCTACTTCAGAATGCTCCGGAAACAACTTGCCTTATATAAGCAAATAATTTCGTCTGAAATTATATATAAATTTAACTCCTAAAACGCCCTTTTTATATAAAAACTCTCATTTTTTAATTTTAGTCCTTCTTGAAATTTCACAGAAAATTGACACACTGCTTTGCACCAGCAAAGAATAAAAAAGATATTAATGAGTTATAATAACAAAAAGACAATCATGAATATTAACTATCCTGAGATTGGAATCTGCGGGCTTTCTTGTAGGCTCTGTCCAATGTACAATACCGAAACAAAGAGCAGATGCTCAGGATGCAAGAGCCCTGATAGAATGGCTGTTGGTTGCTCATTTATCACATGTGCTGTAAAGAAAAAAGGAATTGAATTTTGCTGGGACTGTGAAGAAAGCGATACCTGTGAAAAATGGAAGGAACATAAGGAAACATGTAGAAAGCATGATTCTTTCAAATGTTCTCAAACACTTGAGGAGGATATTTCGTTTATATGCAATAATGGGATTGGTGAATTTGAAGTAACACAGAAACAAAGAGAGCATTTGCTAAAAGAGATGTTAAAAGACTTTAATGAGGGTCGTTCAAAAAGCTATTATTGTATCGCTGCAACTGTTTTATAACTTGAAGAACTTAAGGAAGCATTGACCCAGGCAAAAAATGAATCTGATGGACTTGATATCAAAAATAAATCAAAGCTTTTTCATTCGATTTTAGCTAACATAGCTTTGAAGAAAAAATATTACTTAAAATTAAGGAAATGAACAGACGATACTTCTTTATGCGTGATAATGTGGTTTTACTTAGAAGTGGCAAACCTTCTTAGCTTTGTTCAGTTTATAATTCATGAGCCAAAAAGGTATGCTCATTAGTCTTTTGGCATTGGAATGTCAATGAACTTTGTAATAAGTTCATCCAGAGTGGGAAAAGAAAGGATATTATAATGAGTCATTCCCGGCAGAACTGCAAGCTGCCCGGTCGGCCTTCCGGACCCATCCATGCCGGCATCCCTCTGGCCGCCGCCAAGCAGAGCATAGAACTCCATTATGTGAACCGTATGCACTGCGTCAGCGTCCGCAAAAACCAGCATCATGGGTGATTTGATTGCAGCTACATCCTTTGACCAGTCATAATCCTGCCTCAGCAGATCCCCTATTTTGGTGAAGAGTACAGTCCAATCAGTATCCGGATATAGCTGGTTAAGTGGGCTTTGCTTCATCAATTTAGCAACTTCAGGACTCATTTGAGCCATTTCCTCTAAAACCTCAGGATACCATCCAATTCTCTTGAAGGGAGTCGAGACGAGAACTAGCTTGCGGACAATTTCAGGATGCCGGATAGCAGTCTGTAGGGCAACGCCTCCACCAAGCGAATAGCCCAAAATATCGGCTTTTTCAAATTCAAGATGCTTCATCAATTCATTGATGTCGTCGGCCATCAACTCAAAGCTGAGAGGGCGGTCGATATCGGTAGTCCGCCCGTGGGCCTGCAGATGGACGGCAATAACCAGTCTGTCTTCGGCTAGCTTTGTCAAGAGGAGGCCGAACATTTCGCTGGCGCCAACGCCTCCGTGAAGCAGGATAAGAGGTAAACCGGCACCGTGGATTTCGTAATATAGGTTTAGACCGTTCACCATCGCATAAGTGCCCGTGGAACCACTATGCGTTGCACGGGGGTGTCCTATTGTAGCCCTTGTCACAAGAATTCACCTTTATCCAGATAATCTTCCAACTTGTCCAAAGATTCATTCCAGCCAGCTTTAGTTAGTTCTCTGTTTTCGCCTTCCGGGATGCCAGTATGCTGTAAGGTTAGCCTTGTCATCCCATCAAGAGCTTCAAATTTTACTCTCACCAGTAACTCTAATGGCCAGTCCCCGTTCATTCCGTAATATGAAGCCGGAACCAAATTACCTTCCTCATCTGAAAATGAATCGGTGCAAACTATTAGCTCAGGTTCTAAAATTTCACGATAGACGCCTGTGCTCCAGAAATCCTGACCCTCTGGGGATCGCATGCAGTAAAGATATGTACCACCTACTCGAAGATCAATTTTAGCAAAGGGAGACGTGAAGTTCTTTGGTCCCCACCAGCGTTTCACGCTTTCAGGCTCTGTCCAGGCCTTCCATAAAAGCTCTCCAGGCGCATCAAAAATCCGTGTAATAAAAAGTTCCTCATTCCCAACAGTCGTACTCATTTCGGTCATTTGTGTACCTCTTTCTTTTCAGACGACATTTTTAAAATACTGGCTTTCCACTCCCCAGCAAAAAGCTCACGAATTCTAACAATATTATTCTTTTGTTTAGTTAATGTTAATCCACATTTTCCATGTTAACCACATTTCCATCTTTCTACCGTCTCATGGATAAGTCTTCAGCAAGCTTATCAAGGGATTCGTTCCAGCCTTCTTTTGTCAGATCTCGATCTTCACCTGTAGGAAATCCTGCATGCATCAGGGTGAGCCTGGTTTTCTGTCCTTCGTGTTCATCTAAAGTTACCGTCACCAGTAATTCTAACGGCCAATGAATACTCATTTCATAAAATGAAGCCGGAACCTGATTGCCTTCTGAATCTGAAAACGAATCGGTATAAATAATCTTTTCAGGTTCAATAATTTCACGGTACACGCCTGTACTCCAGTAATTCTCCCCTTCCGGAGACTTCAGACAGTTATGATAAATTCCTCCAACGCGGAAATCGATCCTGGAAACTGTTGTTGTAAAACCTTCAGGTCCCCACCAACGCTTAAAATATTCGGGATCTGTCCAGTATTTCCAAAAAAGCTCCCTTGGGGCATCGAAAATGCGCATGATAACAAGCTCACGCTTCCCGGAATTATAACTCTCTTTTGTCATTATTACTTTCCTCCCGTATCATGAATATTATCCGTGTCATGAATATTATTCCGTGTCATGAATAATATTAAGCAAAAAAATTCCAACGAATTTTCGCTTTATGAGTCTAAGTTAAACATGCCATTCTTATTTTGGGACAAGTTTTATGCTCCTTAGAGAATTAAATTTCTAATTTATCCTCCTATAAGTAGTTAATATTTTGCACTTGTTTACTTCCAAATACCTATACTGCTCTTCAATAAAACTAAGCAAATTATTTAATTCCATACAACATATGAGAATTTATAAGTCAGGAAAATGATTTCAAATAAATGGGGTATGAATATTAAAATAAAATACATTGTTTCAGACCTTAATGGTACTATAGTGGATGCCATGCCAATTTACACCAGGGTTTTCTGCGATGTTGTGAAACGACATGCTGGAATCGAATCGCCTAAAATAGCCTCGTATTCCATTGCTGCTACAGGCACACCGTGGGATGAACAATTTTCTCATATTTTACAAGATCATAAACTGCCAAAAGAAGAAGTCCCAAAAATGATGGACGAATTCTGTAGCGTTATTTATAATGAGAGATATTCACTGTTTCCGGCAGCAGAAGAGCTTTTAAAATTATTCAACTTAAAAGGTTACAAAGTTTTCATCACTTCCGGCAGTGGTACCGGACCGATGTTGAAGCGTCTTTATGAGGTTGGTGTTTTCCCTTATATTGATTTTTTAATCGGATTTGATATTTACAAAAAAGGAATAAAGCAC
This sequence comes from Methanobacteriota archaeon, assembly GCA_030837265.1. The sequence goes on along the minus strand of JAUPKV010000703.1, from coordinate 7,598 downwards.
ATTCAAATGCTAGGTGAAAAGGTGGGTTTGTCCTTAGAACAGTTTGCGCAGCAGTCAGTCTATTTCGGGGACGGACCAGGAGATATGCGACTTGCTAAGGAAGCAGGAATTTTCGCTATAGGTGTTGCTCAGACTGTGAGTCCGGACCTTCTAAAAGAAGCCGGTGCTGATCTGGTGATTGAGAAAATCGGCGATGCACTGGAGATTGACTGGGGGAAAATAGAATTGGAATGAAATCTCAGGAAGGTCGAATTGGGCACAATTCTTAAGGTTCTCTTACCTTGCTCAAAAATGGCCTTTTCGTTACAGTTAGCCACAATACTACGCACAGCAATCCGATTATGATATTTATAACGCCGACAACCTGTACGCGGTTGCCAGGGTTTAGTGAGACTATCATTATCCCAATGCTTCCCATTACTGTTTGAAAGGAACTGATAAGTGAAGATGCCGAACCGCTATCTCCTTTGTGCTGATCCAGCATAAGGAAAGTACCGGGAGGACGAACGCAACTTGCAACAATAGTAGCAGGTAACAGAGACATCGCAAATACCCATGGTCCGGATCGTCCCATTAAAAAAACCAGAAGTCCACTCAGAATCATTACCGTGAAACAAGCGTTTATAATTGAAAAGCGACTGAATCTGGCTGAAAGCTTCATGTAAATCAGCGGTCCGATTAACAGGCCTGCGGCATTAAAGGCAAAGAAATAACTATATACCTGGCTGCTCAGCCTGAAAGTATCCTGATATATGTAGGAAGACGAGGATACGAATGCCAGTATGGTAATACTTACAAGTGAGAAAATAATAAGCAAGGCAGTAAACCCGCGGTTTTTGAGGACCACGGCAAGACGCCCTATGGTCTGCATAATGTTGCCGCTATTTCTTGATTTCAGCGTTTCCTCAAATGCTATAGAACCGATGACTACTATAACTCCAATAATTGCCTGAGCGACAAAAACTCCTCTCCATGAGGTGAAGTTCAACAAAAGTGCTCCAACTACAGGAGCCAGGGCAGGCGAAATAACTATCATTGACTGCACCAGAGCTAAAATAGATTCACGTTTTCTACCCTGATACACATCTTTTACAATAGCCATGGCCACAGCACTGGCGGCGCCACCCCCCATAGCCTGCATAACTCGAAAAAGAATAAGTTGATAAACACTTGAAGAATCTGCGCACAAAATGCTTGCAACAGTATAGCCTACAAGGCCAATTAGCAAAATAGGCCTGCGTCCGTATTTATCACTCAACGGTCCCCAGATTAGTGTAGCAAGGCTAAAGAATATAAAAAATAGAATCAGAGTAAGATTTATCTGATATTCCGGCACATGGAAATATACAGTCATGGTTGGCAAAGCAGGAAGATAAAGGTCAGTTGAGAGCGGCACAAAAGCACTTAATAAGGTCAAAAAAAGAATCAAGCCGGTGTTCCCAAGATACTTCTGCTTAACTGTGGCGTCACCAATATTTGAAGAATCATTTTTTAAGCTCATTTTATTCACTCTTTTTTAAAACCGAATTTATACAGGCGCTCTGCTATAAAACAGGTATTTTGATACTTTTCTCATTCATTGGTTGACACCAAATTTTGTTCTTTGGAACTGAATCCAGTTTTTGTATAAATAATTTAAAATAATTACGGGGCTAATTTATTCCTACTAATTTACCCAAATAGAACTTGTGAAATAATAAACCTCTTTGCATTAACGTTAATCATAAAATATAGAGCTTGATCGCAACGTCTATAATTGTTTTATTTTTTCCCAGAATTTATCCATGTATTAAATAAATATTTTTCAGAATTTCAATAAATAAATTCCAAATACTGTTATTATTTTGCAATAGTAAATAATTCCTGAAAAGCCATAGGAGTTAAGGGGTCATGAGAAGGGAAGGAGTAGTATATCTGGTAGCTTTTGGTGTCGCACTAATTTACATTTTGACTGTTGTAGTTTCCGGTTCTTCAAAAACGTCGACCTGTAACACGAACACTTCAGGACAAGAGAAAGCTTTCGACCCTGTAAACATGAATATCTCGGTAAAACCCGGAGATGATTTTTATGAGTATGCTGAAGGCACCTGGATAAAAAATCACCCTGTGCCGGCGGACAAATTCCGGTATGGAGAGATCGAAATAATAGAGGACGGAACTTACGACCGAGTCAAGGAAATAGTGGAGAGTGCATCTAATAACACTTTTACCCCAAGGGGAAGCCTCGAACAGAAAATTGGCGAGTTCTACCGAATGGGAATGGATAATGCCACTCTTGAAAAGCAGCGATTGGACCCAATCAAAAATGAACTGAAACTGATAGAAAAAATCTCCAATGCATCCGATGTCCAGGCAGTATCGACTCAAATGATGGACTACGGAATGGATCCTTTCTTTTCATTATACGCCGAACCCGATAAGAAGAATAGCCAGGTCATGATTGCTACCCTCACACAGGGAGGTCTGAGCCTGCCGGATAGAGGTTTTCAGGATAGGGATTTTTATCTCAGGCAGGACAACGAATCCATCAAGACCAGAATGCAATACCTGGATCACATTACCAGGATGTTTGTCTTTTTAGGTGACAGGCCGGAAATCGCTGAGAATAATGCCAGGACAGTGATGAGAATTGAAACCCGTCTGGCCAGATCATCCTTCAGCAATGTTGACAACAATGACGAGACTAAGACTTACAACAAGATGAGCCTTCAGGAACTACAGACTTTTTCTCCGGGAATTAACTGGTCACTTCTCTTCAACTCCCTGAACTGCCCGGATGCAACCGAGATAAACGTAAGGAACCCGTCATTCTTCAAGGAATTAAGTAATGCCCTTCAGGACGAGAGTATAACTGACTGGAAGACTTTCTTGCGCTGGAAGCTGATTTTAGCCACTGCTCCTTATCTCAGTTCCGACATGGAGGAAGAACATTTTGATTTCTATAAGAGAAAGCTCAAAGGCCAGCAGGAGATGGAACCCCGTTGGAAAAGGGTCATAGATGCGGAAAACATTGCTATGGGTGAGGCTATAGGCCATATCTATGTGGATAAGTATTTCGATCAGGACTCAAAAGCCAGAATGCAGGAAATGGCATCCAACTTGAAGATGGCCTTCAGGGATAGAATTCAAAACCTGACATGGATGGAGCCCGAAACCAGGAAGAAAGCCTTAATGAAACTTGAAGCCCTGGGTGTCCAGGTAGGTTACCCGGACGAGTGGTTGAACTATTCAGAGCTGGAGATGAAGCAGGATTCATATGTAATGAATGCCCTCGGGGCTGCTAAATTTCGGTTCCACAAAGGCCCGTATGGCCTGGATGGAGTCGGAAAGCCTGTGAATCGTAAGCTCTGGGAGATGAACCCGCAGGAGGTTAATGCATATGCTGACTTTAATAAAATTGTCGTTGTCTTCCCGGCTGGTATTCTTCAATCGCATTTCTTCAGTAAGGATTTCGATGATGCAGTCAACTATGGGGCTATCGGTGCAACTATTGGACATGAAATAATTCATCACTTCGACAGCCAGGGCCGGAAATTCGACGCAAATGGAAATCTAACGGACTGGTGGACGGAAAAGGATGCCGATAATTTCAGTAGGAGCACTCAAGTTCTTGTGAATGAGTACAACAAATTCGAGGTTGTGCCTGGCCTGTATATCAACGGCAACCTGACCCTGCAGGAAAATATAGCAGACTATGGCGGATTGATCATAGCCTATCACGCCTATAAACTCTCCTCGAAAGAAGAACCTGAGATTATTGACGGATTCACCGGAGATCAGAGGTTTTTTTTAAGCTATGCTCAGTCTTGGAGGGAATCGGCTAAAAATGAATACCTGAGAACTCTGACATTGTCCAATACCCATTCCCCAACAAGGTTCAGGGTCAATGGTGTTGTCTTCAACGTACCTGAGTTTTACAGGGCATTCCCGAGCATGAAACCAGGTGATAAACTCTACAGGCCGGAGAATAAAAGGCCGGTGATCTGGTGAATATCACCGGAAATTTTTTCGCACCAATATCAAGAATGCCTATTCAGGAGCCGGAATGGTTTTTGAAAAATTTGTTCACACGGATTTGTTTCGTGGAATATGCAGGCTTCCATATTCCATTGCTTTTCCGAGTAAAATTAAGTTCTTTCTCAGAATTCTGCCTCTTTCAAGCAAGTTATGGCAAATGGCTTTTCGCTTGTGAATGTTTCAGCATTAAAAATTAATTTTCTTGAGGTTTAGCACATATCTCTTTTTGGTTGTGGAAAATCGCTTGGATATTGTTTTGCATAATTTTCACATAGCTTAACTAGATCATCTTGCAGTAATATATCGTTTTTAAGCGGTGAATGGGTAGATGTTAAAACTCTTATAATATAATTAATATTACCGTAACAGTTATAGGCAAGTTCTTTTTGATCTTTTTTAATTGCAGTTAACATCAGTCCACCATGCTCGGTCACACATTTTTTTAAATATGTGTATTCTCCCCATATCTCGTCAAAATTTTCATCGATTCTTCGATATATTTCTGCTTTTACGTTTACTTTTACTTTTACTTTTACTTTTACTTTTTCCATTTTCATGACCCTTTTGAATAATAAGTTATGCAAAATTAGCGAATTGTTAAATCTATCACTGTCTACCTTTCCGATTAAATCCCCTAGATCCCTACAGGATATCATATATTATCCTCAAATAATTTTAAATGTTTCTATAAGAAAATTAAAACTGGCTTAAACCTACTCTCTTATATGAAGGCACAACCGAATTCTTGTGGGAATTAAACCAAAAGGCGGCGACAAGAAACCAAAACCAAAGCCAAAAAAGTGAGTTTTGATAATTTAAAAAATGGGGCTTCATTAACACCCTTTTTACTTATATTGCTTAAAGTCTTTGTTAAATAAAAAAGGAGAGTGAAGTGAAGAAATTCACTCACAAAGGACCGGCGTATTTACTCATAATATCCTCCATTAAAGTGAGCCCTCCGCTAAAGCCTGCATAACTGCGCTCAAGTATCACCCGGTCATATGATGGGAATGAGACTGTCAGGTGTATGGCACTAAATTCAGGACCGGCTATGAAAGTTTCAAGGGAACTTGCGAGCAAAAACATGAAATTTCTGTCTTTTAAAGTCTCTCGAATTCTATAGGCATCTACCTCATATACTATTTCAGGCCATGCAGGAGTTTCAAGGCCGGTTGTAAGTTCTTCATTTATCAATTCCCGGGCTTCCTCCGGTGGATTATCCGTTATTTGAATAATGTCAGGCAGATATCCCACTTCATTTGCAAGATATTTTGTAATGCTTACAGCCGAATTACTATCGGCAACCAGTGCAAAGTAAGGATGCGGCCTAGCTATCAAAAGTATATCGCCAATAAACTCTGCAAATCTGTAAGCCCGCTTCTCCTCTCTGGCAATTAGATCTTCAATGATGTCTGCTGAAACATCCAATCTGTCACCGATAACTCTCAGAAATTCTGAAGTTTGCTTGGGTCCTATTGGAACTCCCGGGAAGGAGATATATTGAGTGCCAAATTTTTCTTCCAGCTTCTTTGCAGTTTTATGCCCAATCCAGCTTGAGAGGACAATATTATATTCTGCAGCCGGAATCTTCTTCAGATTCTCAAGAGCATCAAACTCGCCTACAATCAGATTCGCTTTTAATCCTATTTTTTCAAGTAGAGTTTTTATTTCTCTTGCTTCACCTTTCCAGAATATGTGCTGAGAAGGGACTATTCCGAATATGTTTACCAGCCTTTTTTCTTTGGGAGACTTTTCGAGCAACTGGTCTATTAAAGCGCCGAAAAAGTACTCGTAGCCATCATATGAGGTTCCGGCAAATCCTGAGGTATTTACATGTGTGATTGGAATTTCAGGACTCTTTTTGGAGAATTAAAACAGAATGTTTCCGAAATCATGACAATGCTGGATCACAAATATTTAAATGAACTCGATTACTTTGATGATAGCAATCCACCGTCTTCGGAAATCATTGCCAAGTATATTGCAACCTCCCTTCAAACCACACTAAAGGATCTAAATATCAAGGTAACCAGTGTTACAGCTTGGGAATCGGAGAATGCCTGTGCAACATATTTAATGTAATCCTTTTAACTGTTACTCATCATTTCTTTTGCAGGTAATATCATTATTGCAGTTTTAATCTTCGTTGTTCCTACTGTAAGTGATTGAATCGTAGATCAATAGTCGTTGGCATCATTCCATAATCTATCCAGCCTCTGCTCTTTCTTCTCACACACTTTTAGCACTGCAGGAAGTTGGTTTGCTGTGTAGTACATAAACACAAGCAAAATCCATATTAGATAGAACGTTATGTATACATCATTCATGTATTAGTGGACGACCGACTCATTGTTAACTCTCATTTAATTTTCTTTACATTTCTATCCATTTTATACTGCTCTCTAAGTCTCCTGATTTCTTCTGCTTCATCTGGTAGTTTGAGAACAAAAAAACCAAAGCAGGGCTTTGTATATTGAAATATAATATCACCCCCTAAAAAACCAACCGGAGAAGTTGTGCCCAGGAGAGTAATATCCTTCTTTACTTTGTACCCACCGGGAACGAGGTACATCTCCTCTACATAATCCTTGATAAAACTCCCACACTCTTTGAGAGTTTTGTGTTTCAAAAGGATTTCAAAATCATAGTCTCCAAGCATGCCATCCTTACCTTTTATGATACTTTTTCCAGGTCTTTGCACTACTCTAAAACCATGAGCCAGTATGATCCAGGCAACAGAACCGTGTACATTAAACTTCGCCATCACGTCTTTTTTCTTCTTCCATCTGTTATTCCTTTCTTAAAGGCATAATACTTCAAATATTCAGAGAAGTTTTTATGGACATGCTCCGGCATTTTTCTGAGTAGTTCTTCTGATACTTTTTCCCACTCTTTTGCTCTCTCAAAACTTTTCATCGCGAGAGCTTCAGCCGATTCCGGATTGGCCAGATGGGTTGACTTTGCCCCTCCGGCATTAACTACATCAATGATTGCTTGTGGATTATCTACCAACGGGCAGGGTCTTAATGGGTTTTTCGAAAATGGTTGGGCATTTCTAAAAGTCGTGAAGAATTTAGACCTGAGAGCTTCAACAAGCGGCACTTCATATATATTTGAATCGGAATAGTGGCAAAACGCACAGGGTTCAACATCACCCTTAGCATTGATATGAGCAAAACCAACACCGGCAGCAATGCAACCGAAAGACATATGTCCATTGTTAAAGAAGTCTATGGCCACATAATCGTGTTTTATGCAGTAATCCCTGACTCTTTCCATTACGTATGCCCTTTGCTCGGCGGTACATACTAAAGAAGTATCCGCCCTGCTTCCTACTGGCATATACTGGAATAACCAGCCAAACCAGGCACCTTTCTGGCGCATGTAATCAAGAAATTCATCGCTGGCTATGGTCTTATAGTTCTTTGAATGATAGCAAGATGAAAAAGCAAACGCAATACCTCTGGATCTTAAGATGTCCATAGCCCTGATCGCTTTATCGTAAACACCCGTCCCTCTTCTGAAATCCGTTTCTTCTTTTGTCCCTTCAATACTTATAAAGACATTCAAATTACCCAGTT
>JAUPKV010000702.1 GCA_030837265.1 Methanobacteriota archaeon | reverse complement strand
TTCTTTTCTACTTACTTTGGCGTGTTTAGATCCACCGTGTCGCAAAAGCATCAAAACTCAATCAAAAGTCGCGTTAGATATTTTATCCGGTTCCGTTGCAAAAAAGGTTCCGTTGCAAAAAATCCGAACATTTTACAAAATAGTTGGAAACATTCACAATAAGGAGACTTAAGTGATCAAATTTGGATTAAAATAGCATTTAAAGGAAAGAAGAATAGCCTCAAAGTACAGAAAAATTATTTTTGCAACAGAACCAATATTTCTACAACTTTTAATATGTCAGATGCAACAGTGTTTCAATCCTTGTTTTAGTGGATCTTGCTCGCGAATCAGAATGAATATTCAAGACTATTCGTAACGTGTATGACCGAATTCCAGATTAAAGTTTACTTATGGGGGAAGAAACTCTTAATAATCTATGAGATTATTCGAAAAAAGTAGAAGTCACATAGGTAAAAAGTAAGGTATAATTTTGTAGCTTTATTGATTTTTGTCAAATACTCCCATAATTGATTCTTCAGAGTTTAACAATAGTCCCAGTTTAGAACTGTAATCAACACTTGCAAAGAAAGTATCAGAATCAATCATTATCTGATTGTTCTGCATTAGTTTTTTGTATTGATCAATATTTATCGAGACGACATATTTCATAGCTTCAAAATACCTTTTATTTGCAATTTCCTCAAGATATTCAAGTTTAAACTGAGTTGGAACAACTTCAACTGATTGATATAGCTTATAAAACTCTTCCAGATTTTCTCTTTCATTTATGAAAGGAACAATTTTGCTGTGGAACTTAGAGAATGCCTTTTTCACCATTTCGAAAGATGCCAGATCCGATCCCTGATACCCATTAGAATAAACTTCGTCCACAAGTTTTTGAACAGTACTTTCTCGAAGAATATTCTCTTTACTTAATAGCTCCAGACTTTTAGAGACGATTTCCTGATTTTTGTAAACATATTTGTCTTTTTCAGATCCTTGCTCAAAAACATATACTGACTTGATTATTTTTTCTTCCCATCCTTTTCGATTAACTCTTCCAAATCTCTGAATCAGGGCATCCAGAGGAGCCGGCTCAGAGAATAGGACATCATAATCAATGTCAAGAGAAACCTCAATTGCCTGTGTGCCAACTAAAAGGTTCAGATTATTTAACTTTGATTCAATTTCTTCTCTGTCTCTGAGGATAAATCTTCCGTGAATTAATGCCGAGTTTTCTACTTTTTGAGAGAGTAATTTATATATCTTTTGGGCCTGAGCTACGGTGTTACAAACAACAAGCACTGTTTTGTTATCAGCGAGTTCTTTTCGAATAAAATCTAAATTATCTAAAATGCCTCCTTTAAGAACAGAAACCCTGTGTCTTGTAAACTCGTTCAGTTCGATTTCTGTGAAAGATATTTCTGTTGTGATTCCCAATTCCTGCTTGAACATTTCTTTAAGAAAAGAAGGAAGAGTAGCTGACATAATCAAAAAATTGGCTTGATAATCTTTCAAGATCTTCAATGTTTCAAGGATCAGAGCAGTTATATGAGCATCATAAGCGTGAATTTCGTCCATTATGAAAAGAGCATTAGACATTTCTGCAAGATTCTGCTCAAAACCCCGAATTCCAAACATGGATTTAAGAATCTGATGGGGAGTCGCTATTTTATAAGGCCTATAAATTTTATCAGTGAGATTTTTTACTTGCTTTGCTTTTTCAGTTGCGGTCAAGTAATCTTCATTTTCAAAGCTTTGGTACAGATAGTACATAGCTTTTCCATGCTGGATGCCGATCAATTCAGGGTCTTTGAAGTCCCTTTGAAGTCGTTTATACATTGCATTGATGCTGGCAGTGTAGGGAAGCAGGTAAAAGACTCTTTTAGACCTGCCGGGATTCTGATTTGCGTGACTCCAGAACAATGCAGCTTCTGTTTTCCCAGTTCCAGTAGGTGCAATTAAAAAGGCGTCACCTTTTGCTTCTAATGCTTGACTCTGCGTCTTTCTCAGTTCAGAAAAGTTATATACGGCTCTTACGTCTTCAATTCCATTTAATAAGCTGTACTTTCCTCCCGAAGCTAGATGATCACAGGCTGTTAAAAACCCTTTGAGGAATATTCCATACTTTCCATGTAGAATTGTTAATTCATCATTATCAAGCTGTTTTTTGTAAGGTTTTACAGCATTTTTATACGAATCAACCATTTCCTCAATTGATATTATTTCTCTAAATTTATTTAATTCAAAACCCATATACTTTTTGCTGATTTCTGGAATTTTTCGCTGAATTTCCCTTAATTCTTCAAAGTTAAGATTTAATTCCTGTAGTTTTTCAAGATACCTCTTTTTGGCAAGAGGATTTGAATCTGTACGATACATTTCCCTCAAATAAGATACATCTTTATGGTGCGTGATTATTGCCATAGCTATAGCTTCTCTTGATTGGTTTTCGTATTCAAGCCCAGAAACGAAACCAGCAGAGAGAACCTCATGCCTGTATTTCCATTCTTCTTTACCACATATAGATTTTTGAAATCCTGATGCAGCTTTTCCAAAATCGTGAAAAAAAATAGAGTAGAAGAGATGCTCCCAGAAATCTGGAACTCCACAGATATGAGGAACTTCAGGGTATGCATCTTTTATGCTTTTAAAGACCTTAAGGACGTTTTCTGTATGTTCCAGTAATGTTTCATTAGGGTCCTTTTTTGCAAGAATAACCATATTTCGTCCCTGTATTTACCAATCAATTCTTATGAAGCCAGACTGCCCAATCCATTTCCGGGTCGAATAAGCACTTTTCAGGATAGATGAAAAACTCATCCATCAAAAGATATGGTTTTACACCTACAGCTTTTCGGGGAATTGCATCAGTAAAGTGGCTTGGAAGAGCTTGCACCAGACCATATGCACCTTTAATTCCAAAAGGAAGGATGGTTTTTCCTAATCTCTTTCCAGCTTCTTCTCCAAGTTCTAATTCCTTTATTTCTGAAACTTTCGCCAAATCTCCAGATCTACCAAAGAGGAGAGGATATTGAGGCTTACGGAAATATTTCTCAAAATCGGGCCTGTCAAGATAAAGATAGAGTTCTGGATTGTACAAAAACTCTCTTTTTACGACATTTGATTTTGCAGAAAGTCCTGGACTTAGTTCGTAGATTGTTTCAAGGTCTACTGCTTTACTCTCAGAATCAAATACATAACCAATACTTACATCTTCAGGAACAGTTAACTCTCCTCTCGCTGCTGAAATCAAGCGATATATGGTACTTTCGGGGGGGACTGGAAGAGTAGGCTGAAATCCACTTATGAAACCCGGATATCT
>JAUPKV010000701.1 GCA_030837265.1 Methanobacteriota archaeon | reverse complement strand
TTTTAGCGAAGCAATTGAAAAGGCTACGCAGGAATCTCTTAAGCAGGAAGAACCTGAAAAACACAGCAGCAGAGGAAAGAAAGGAAATTCAACACCTGTGATTCAAAGTTCGGGGAGCAGCAATCAGACTGTACAGCGATCTGATTCAGGGTACGGAACAGATTCTTCAAAACCGGGTCCCGAAATTCAGAGCTCGTCAGAACCTAATTATGTGGAAGGTTATGAGATGCAGAAAGGTTCCGCTAATGCAACAGGAAGTGGAGGTGTTTCCTTCTCCGGGTCTGATGTTTTAGGAGTCTCCGTCGTGGTGTTGGCAGTGGGTGGAATCTATCTGGGATTCTTTAAAAAGAAGATTTAAGAAAATTTGCAGAAGGTTTAAGAAAATATGAAGAAGTAGAGCGTTTTTGTATATCTCTCTTCTTCTTTTCATTCTCATTTTGTTTTAAAAATAAAATATTTTGAGGAAAAAGCGGGCAACTTCTTAAAAATTCTTGTATAATTAAAGTGAGAATAAATGCAATAGAGGTAAGAGGCAGAAGAAGTTACAGAATAAGTCACTCCTTCCTGGATAAGTTACAGAATAAGTCACTCCTTTCTGGAGAAGTTGTTATTTACCTGCGCAGGTTATCCCGATTCTCTGCCCATTGTACTAAAGGAAGAATCGCTTCACAAAACTGCTTACCCTCATCTGTCAAAAAGTATTCAACCCTTGGAGGTATCTCGGAAAACGCTTCCCGATTTATCAAACCTTCATTCAGGAGTTCTTTTAGCAGATCTGTAAGCGATTTGGGACTAATACCTTCAAGAATGTTCATGAGATCATTAAATCGCAATCTATCGTGATGTCCAAGAGCACTGAGTGTCAAGATAGCCCATTTTTTGGATATTGTGGTGATAATCTCTTTGAGTGGACACAAACAAATCCCATTACTATTCTTTTTCATAGTCACTTTATCATCATAAACTTAACACTATTAATAGTATAAAATTGTTTCTTAATTATCATTTTATGCTATTAATAAATAACTTTTTAACATATATTACTCTTATCGATTGGTGAAATGATGAAAATTCTTATATGTGGAAAAGGTGGCAGTGGCAAGAGTACTATCACTGCTTTGCTTGCAAAATCCATGGCTAGACGAAGTTATAACGTACTTGTGGTTGATAGCGATGAGTCAAATTTCGGACTACACAGGCAGCTTGGTCTTGGGATGCCTGAAGATTTCATGAATTACCTCGGAGGCAAAAAAACTCTGGGAGAAAAGCTGAGACAGGCATTTCAGAACGGAGATACTTTCAGTGTTTTTGAAAACCGGTGGCAAATAACTGACATTCCCGAGGCTTATACTGTAGAAAAGGAATAAATTAAAATGATGGCTATAGGCAAAATCCATGATTTCGGAGAAGGTTGTGCCTGTCCTATGGGCGCTCTTGCAAAGAATTTACTGAAAAACATGGAGACCACTTCTGAAGATGCTGTGTTTGTTGATACCGAGGCTGGTATAGAGCATTTCGGAAGAGGAATTGAAGAAGGGTGTGACCTTGTATTAATGGTCCTTGATCCTTCTTATGAATCCATAAGACTTTCAGAAAAAATAAGACAGCTAACCGAAAAAGCCGGAAAACCCTGTTATTTCATTCTTAACCGTGCAGATGAAATCGGAATTCAGTTAGTGATGGAAACTGTGGATAAAACTAAAATTCTAGCTTCAATCCCTTCGAGTTTGGAAGTTTTAAAAGCAGGATTTGCCGGAGATGAGCTGAAAATGGAACTTCCGGAAATCGAGTCAATAGTAGATTTTTTAGTATCAGGAGTCCGTTACTAAGGATCTATCCGATAGTAAGTTTTTTCTAAGGATCTATCTTGACATTAAATTTTTCTATTTTTATTGGTACACATAATAAATATAGTGGTAATATGATATTGGACAACTTTAAAAGAGAATCGCTAATACCCTTGCCAGTAGTGTTTATATCTACTGTCAGCGAAGATGGGATTCGGAACATAGCTCCATACTCTTGTGTTATGCCTATTTTACGCCCACTCGATTTAATTTGCGTGGCTTCGGCGAAAATGAGAGATACATTCGCTAATATCAAAGATACTGAAGAGTTTGTTATCAATATGCCCGGTGCTGATATGGTGAATAAAGTGATTCCAACAGCTTTACATGTTCCTTTCAATGTCAACGAATTTGAGTTGGCAGGTTTGAACGAAAGACCTTCGAAGAAGGTCAAAGCACCAGGAATAGATGGCTGCTATGCATGGATGGAATGCAAACTACACAATATTTATGAAGAAGTATACGGAGGTTTTCCTTTTCTATTAATTCTTGGAAAAGTAGTTAGTCTTGAAGTGGACGATAGTATATACAATGATGAAAACGGCTCCTGGGACATCGAAAAAGCCAAACCATTGATGATGACGGGATCAGACGAGGGCATGCATTTTTGTACCGTTAACAATCTTGGTGAGTTCAGGCCATTTGGAGCTATGTTTGAGGACCGAAAAGACCCATTATCCTGGATGTATAAAAAAAAGTAAATATTAAGGAATAAATAAACGGATTACCTATCGTGTCCTGATTTTTGTCTAATTACATACTCAAGTTTATTTCCAGTCAAATACTCCGCCAGCTTCAACTTAAACCCTGATTCCGTATTTAATAATTCGGCAGCTTCCTTACTAATGTTTCCAATAGCAGAAGCAAAACAACCATCAATCCATAACGTATTTTCAACCCAATAATATTTTTTAAAGAAGTTCTTTTAGTGTCTTTTTTATTTCATCCTGCCGACCCTTACGGATCCTAGATACACCTGCTCTTGACAGGTAATCGTCAGTGGAGAACTGTTTATCTGAAAAAAGTCTAACGACAGTAAGATCCAATTTATAAAGGCACCAATTTCTATGGGGCCGGCAGATATAACATAAACGTTGTTGAAGTATTTATGTCTAAGAATTTAGCAAAGGACTATTACCCAATAAGAAAACAAATGGAATATGTAAAGGGAACATAGAATGTTATTAGTCAAATAGAGACTTTGTTAGGTTCGGTTGCAAAAAAATCTGGCTATTTTACAAAATCAGTGAGAAAATTTACAATTAGAAAAGTTAACCACTCTTATCACCTGGAAAAATGTACATAAAGGTATCAATTATGACCTTAAAGTGCGAGAATAAAATTTTTGCAACATAATCCTTTCATTTGTTTGTGCCTGTTTTTGCAAGAATTTCATGCTCGTTTGGCAGGAATAAGGTCTTTAAATTCAAGGCTACAAGAGAAGGGAAAACTGTAGGAGCGGCTCCAGGAGCACCTCTGCCTACAGGGACGCCGAACATGCCATCAAGTCTTGAGAAGTATTGTGCAAGTATTGCACTCTCCTGTCAGAGGGGTGCAGAACGCATCGGGTTAAAGCCGCCTCCACGTCTACTAATATCAATCTCAATGTCTCCTTCTATAGTTACACCTTCTAGAGATAGTATTTGTACGTCTTTGAATATGTCTTTCATTTCTGATAACTTAACTTTCTTTGTCATGTAAACCTCACTTTATCTGTAAGTTTTCCGTTTGATGAGTGACTGTATAAATAAAGTATAAATACAGATTTTACTATTCGACATGAAAGTACAGGTCCTGTTGCAAAAAATTTGAACGTTAACCACTATAATCACCTGGAAAAATGGTACATAAAGGGTATCAATTATAGATTGCCTTAAAGTGCGAGATGAATATTTTTGCAACATAACCTGGATTTAGGGCCCCAATGAGGGACCCCCACTTTGTTTCTGGTCAGTTTCTATGTTTTTTCAATACTTGAGGCAAAGTTCTGGAATGTTTTTCTTTTGGTGAAGTTTCTGGCTTATGTAGTTGATACTGATTTCTTAATACCTTCGCATGAGTTCTCAAGGCGGTAGTAATGCTCTGCCAAATTGTTTGACATCTTTACTTCCAATCACTGATTATAGAAGTTACTTTATATGAATTTAACAAAAATGATAACAAGTTTGAGCCTTAAAGGTAATATTGACTTGCGGTAATTTTTTATTAAGTGCTAATCTCCTCCCATTTATAACATAAGTATCAATAATACCAAAAGGCTCGATCTCAAATAGGCATTCTGCACCTCTGCCAATCAGGATAATATTCGTATGATATTGGCCATTTCATTTATGAAAATCCAATGAAATTATATTCTTGTGACTTGAGTTTATGCAAAAGTATCAGAAATCGGAATGGAGCTCACATAGATAAACAAAAAAGATCCCATGAGGTCTTCATGGGAATAACAACTTTTCATTTAATCACATTTTTCAGGATATCACCAGGTACCCGGTATCATACCCGGTAAGCGCAGCCGTTTCTGAGTTAACATATGCTCTGAAAAGCTTACGTCCGGCTGCAGTCCCTTCCGGAACATTGACCTTAATCGGAATGAGAACTTCCTGTCCTGCTTTCAGAGTTACGGTTTTCTCAGTCCAGTCGAACCAGGAAGTATTTGCCTGATAAGCAGAGGGGAGCTCGCTGACACTTACCCGGACCTTGAAGGTATCATCGATGTTCTGGGTGTTTTTCACCTTTATTGCCAGAGAAACGTTACCTCCTGCTGCAACACTGCTGGACCTGGGAGAAGCTGCTATGTTAGCTCCACCGGAACGCTGAAGGACACGATAGGGTACCGAAGATTCGGCAGTATTTCCGGCAGTGTCCTTTGCTTTTATCGACAGGGAATAGCTTCCGACTGAAGAAGGAGCTGTTATGCTGCCCTGCCAGACTCCATCGCTATCCTTGACCAGTGTAATATTACCTGCTGTAACTTCAGTAACTTCCTTATTGTCAGTTGCATTCACAGCAATGTTAATCTTAGAACCTGCGGTTGTGTTGGCAGGGAACAGGACTGCAGAATCAATTACAGGGTTTGTCGTATCCGTGACTTCTGGGTTTGAGACGACGATGTAATCGGTTTTAGTCTCACTGTCACTTCCGCCTGCATTGGAAACGGTGAGGCTTACGGTATAGCTTCCAGCCTCAGTATACGTGTGCGATGCTTTCTGATCGGTAACATTGGTACCGTCCCCAAATTCCCAGGACCAGGAAGTCGGCGAACCTGTGGACTGATCCGTAAAGTTTACCGTGAGTGGGGCATCGCCAGAAATCGGTTCTGCCGAAAAGTCCGCAACAGGCGAAACTAAAGAGTCCTTGAAGGCATAGACTTTCTGGTCTCCTCCGATGCTGAACAGCATCCCGTCTGATAGTGCAGGGGACGACCCGGCATAAGGAGCAT
>JAUPKV010000700.1 GCA_030837265.1 Methanobacteriota archaeon | reverse complement strand
CTGTGGCTCTTATGAGCACCTTTTGTCATTCGCTATGGAAAAAATAGCTATCGAAATGACAGAGATTGAAAATTTACTTAAGTATACATCAAATACTCCAATAATCATTAAAATAGCCGTTGAGGGACATGAGTTATCCGTGCTGGATAATTTTGAAAAGCTGCTAAAGATACGGACGACATAGAACTTTTTGTTGAGTTCAATCCAATAATGATCAAACGATCAGGTCACCAGCCAGATAAGCTAATTGAAAAAATTATCGGTATGGACTTTGACATATTTTTCATTGAGGACGAAAAAAGGTAATATATAAGCTAGATAACGCTATAGGCTGGGAACAGAAAGAATTAGACGAGAACGGTTACATCTTCGTGAAAAATAATTTCTCAGCTGATAGGTATGGCGGAGAGATTTACCGCAGGCTTTTCGACATAAAAGACGTTCCCTCTCCTCCAGCTTCATCGCTGTTATCCTATATGGTCATGATGATGGATCAGGTTATACATTCCGAAAAACTACAATTGGAAAAACTGAAAAAACAAGTCGTTGACAGTGACTCCCAAATTCAGATGCTGGAGCAGATGAAAACGGGGGATTCTCCAAAAATATATCGCTTCGCTTATGACGATTGCAGATAGTTTCAAACAGTTAGTGGGACCTATAAAAGAAAATCAAGAAAGTCAATCTGAATCCGCATCTATAACTGCACACCTTTAAAGTTTTTTTCTTGCAGCGTACCGCTCTTAGTTTATACTTCTTTTACCTGAGATTCTCAATTCATTGCGATTCCTAAGAAACCTGTATGTAGCTCGAAGTATACGCCACTTTGTACTACTGGACTGTCTTATGCTTTTATTTTGTTTTCGTTTCTTTGTAACAAGGTAGACAAGCTCACCTAATAAACCCCAACAAAAAACAACGAAAATTATGTATATCCAACTTTTAAATTTCACAAAGAAATATAAGAGTACAACTATATAAAATATGTTATTCTGTAAAAAATATATCATTGAAAATATACTACTCAGATAAATTTTTTATAATTTGGGAATAAGAAAATTAAAATATCAATAAATTTGATGCTAGGATATATTATTACAGGACTTAATAAACCTCAGGATGTCGTTCATTTTTGCACTGGCCATTGATACATTTGTATCCGCTCCTCCGTAATAAATTCGGAGTTCATCCCCCCATACGACCCATCCGCAAGGGAAGACAACATCATTAACGTCTCCTTTGCGTTCATAAGGTTCTAAAGGACCAAAAATATATCCTTCGGACCTGCATAGTACTTTTCGTGGGTCTGTGAGATCCAGGAGGGCCAGTCCGAGCCTATAAGTTATTTTAGGTGAAGTCTGGCGTACACCGTGGTACATGATTAACCATCCGTCCGGTACACGCATCGGTTGAGGAGAAAGGCCTATCTTGTAGGCATCCCACCATCCCCCTTCCCGGGCATACATAAGAATCTCGTGCCCTCCCCATTCTTTCATGTCCGTAGAAAAGGATATCCAGATATTTGCTTTCAAACTATGGAAAGTAGGTGCAGGCCTGTGTATCATTGCCCATTTGCCGTTAAATCTTATGGGAAAAACAGCAGCGTCTTTGTTGTCGGGAGGCAAAGTAGGGCCTAATCGGTCAAAGTTACGGAAGTCTTCCGTCAAGGCAAGAGCTGGTAAAGGTCCCGAATCCGAAAAAGCAGTATATACAATAGCCCACTTTCCCATTTCTTCCAAATATGTTATACGTGGGTCCTCTATACCGTACAATTCTTCAGGATGATTTACAGGGTCAGGCATTAAAGTTGGTTTACTGTCAATTTCCCATCCGTCAATGCCATTTTCACTCCTGGCAACTGTTAGGTGGGAAAAGCCTCTATGGTCTTCGACTCGCACGAGCAATAGAGTCTTTCCATCAACTATGGCGGCTGCAGGGTTAAATACCGTATTGGCTCGATAAGGCCAATCTTCAACCGTAAGTATGGGGTTTTTCCTGCATCTTGTAAATAGCTCTCCATGGTCTTTCCAGCTCATATTTTTCCCTCAAAAAATTTATGGCTTGATCCCAAGTACATCCTCTACATATGCCCTTAAAATTTCTGCGACACTCCAGGCCTGAGCAATGCAACCACCGGGAGAGTGAGGGTAATCCCCATCGAATACTTCAGAGATAGTACCAATACCTGCTATTTCAAGATGTGCATTAAAACCTTGAAGAAGAGTTTGCATGTCCCTAAAACTGTCTTTCGAATAATTATGGACTTTCCTGTAAGCTTTCACATAAGCTCCTAGAAGCCAGGGCCAGGCGGTTCCATTGTGATAGGCCGCATCTCTGTTTATTGCATCTCCGTGATATTGTCCTTTATATAAGGGATGGTCTTTTGAGAGAGTACGAAGTCCGAGAGGAACCAGGAGATCTTTTGTAACTCGGTCTACAATTGATATTTCTTTCTCAGGGGAAAGCATAGTATAAGGTAGCGACACCGCGAAAATCTGATTCGGGCGAATTGCAGGGTCTTTAAACTCTTTTCCGGTTTCATCCTGATACACCAGGTCAAAGAGGCAGTTAGTTTCTGGGTTCCAGAAAATGTTCTCGTAATTCGAAGCTACTCCGGCTGCAAGAGTCTCATATGAGGAAACATCCTTTCCTATATGAATCCCCAGGTCGGAAGCAATTCTCAATGCACTGTACCAGAGAGCATTTATTTCGCAAGCCTTACCCTCTCTAGGGGTGACTGCCTTTTCTCCGATCTTGGCATCCATCCAGGTTAGTTGAGGCCCCTGACGAATAAGATAATCTGAATCCATACGGATTCCAAAATCTGTACCTTTAGAGTAATTATCTATGATACTATTTATTGTGTCCCAGATATCTGCAAGAATTAGCAAGTCTTTCGTATATTCCATATATTTGCTGACAGCATGAATAAACCAGAGAGAAGCGTCCACTGTATTGTAAACCGGATCTCCTCCGAAAGCCGGGAAAGTATTGGGTATCAAGCCCCTCCGACAGTATTTGGAAAAATTATTGAGTACGGACCTGGCTTCAGGAAAACGACGAGGAATTAAAAGCAAGCCAGGCATAGAAATCATAGTATCTCTCCCCCAGTCAGAATACCAGTGGTATCCTGCAATTACTGTGTTTTCACCGGAAGAAGGGTTTTTCACTACAAAAGAGTCAGTTCCCTTGAGAAGCTTCATAGCAAAGGGCTCAGTAAGCTTCGAATTGAGAACAAGGAGATTTTGCCGGTTTATTTCAGTAGTATAGAGTTCATCAACTTGCTCGAGAGTAAGAGAAGAAATATCTCCGGTCGAAGCAGCAATAAAAAAGCGGGAAGTACCTATCTTTAGTTTGCTTTCGAAATAACCCGGGTTAAAGTTATCCTCCTGACTGTTAAGTCCGCGTCGCTTCTCTTCATCATATTCCATGTTATAGTACCATTTGGGGTCCGAATGATACTCGAGATTAGATGAAAGAGAGAAAGTAAAACCATTAGAGCTTTCCAGGTGAACTCCTTCAGTGTATGCTTGCTGCGAGAATGACAGATATCCTGAGCGAGATGTAAAATGAAAGTCTCTTGCATTTACCAGAGGCAAAATTCTTAACATAACATCTTCTTTTCCGGATTCTACATCATAGAGAATACAGGTTGTATTGCTGTTGTGAACCATGAAGATTTTTTTCTTCACGGTAAAATCGCCGAGACGGTAAATCCAAAGAGGAAACGGAGTATGAATGAATTCGGTAAGGTAATCAAAACCTGTAGGAGAAACAATATCAAGGTATTTGTGGGCTGCAAGTTTATAGATTTCACCATTAGTTGAAATTTCCTCATCCAAGGAAGAAAGCAGTACATATCTTCCTGGATAATTCTCCAGAGCAGCTACAAGCAGTCCGTGATAAGTCCTTGTTCCGACACTTATTACCGTAGAAGAAGTATATCCTCCTAGCCCATTTCCTAAAACCCATTCTCTTTTTGTACCTTCTTCGTATGTCGAAAGAACATCTGCCCCAAACCGGATCCCACTCATATATACTTGATAAAGGTATTGCATTAAATAACTGTAAGTTTGGGAAAAAAGGTCAAAAGATTAAGGTTTAGAAAGACGCCCCTGAGATTTTCGTTCACCAAACCTATTGCACTGAAAGATGCAGGTGTGCTAGCAAGCACGTTTAGCATCACGAAATCGTGTATTCCCCAGGTATCGAACAGCTGTAACATTTATACAACTGCAGCTTTAGCTCCATTTGCAATTTCCCGAACCAATCGGTCATGCGTATCTTTGTTCCCGAGTACCCAGCCTCCACCATGAAAATACATCACTACCGGCAGAGTTTCCGTATTCCGTTTTGGCCTTATTTTTCGATTCGGAACTTTTTCTCTGCACACATCAATACATGCTTCATAAGCATGGCAATTGTCAGGGGGCCAACGCCACCAGGCACAGGAGTGATAAGAGATGCTTTTTTAACTACGTTTTCGAAGTCCACATCTCCGTATACATTATCTTCTTCCTTGGTGATTCCCACATCAAAAATGACAGTTCCATCTTTTACCATGTCAGCTTTGATAAGGTGTTTGACTCCGGCTGCAACTACGAGGATGTCGGCACCGACGGTGTATTTTTTCAGATCATCGGTGAACACATGGCAAACCGAAACTGTTGCGTTGCGGTTCAGGAACATTGCAGCCACGGGTTTTCCAACAACATTGCTGTGCCCGACAATAACTGCATTTTTTCCTTTGAGAGGTACATTGTATTCTTCAAGCGCCCGGATAATTCCATGTGGAGTACATGGTACAAGCCCTTCGTCTCCGATCATGAGCTTCCCCATATTATAAGGGTGAAAACCATCAGCATCTTTTGCAGGAGATATCGCTTCCATTGCCTGCTGGGGTGAAAGGTGTTTCGGAAGCGGGAGCTGGAGTAGGATCGCATGCACATCTGTGTTTTTATTTAGGGTATCGATCAGAGAAAGCAATTCCTCCTGGCTGGCTTCTTCCGGAAGAAGGTAATCTTCTGCTTTAATACCCACACGCTCGCAGGCTTTGTGCTTCAGGCGGACGTACATTTTGGATGCTGGGTCGTTGCCCACAAGGATTGTAGCAAGCCCCGGAGTAATTCCACGGCCGCTTTTCAGGCTCTCAACCCCAGAACCCACTTCTCTTTCAATCAGTTGCGCAAGGGCTTTCCCATCTATGATCCTTGATCCGTAATCTTCGGCTGGCATGGTAAAAACACCGGGTCTCTCTAATTAACAATAAACCGGAAACTTTGAGCAAAGTTCCCTTACCTTGTCACTGGTTTTTTGCAGGAGCTGCTCATCTGTCGAATTCTTGATTGCAACTTCAATATAATCAGCAATCAACTCCATTTCCTTCTCTTTCATACCCCTTGTGGTACATGCAGGAGTTCCAAGCCTTACTCCGCTTGTTATAAACGGGCTGCG
Source organism: Methanobacteriota archaeon (assembly GCA_030837265.1). Next base: position 4,063 of record JAUPKV010000700.1, on the reverse strand, counting down.
AGTTTCAAAAGGTACCGTGTTTTTGTTTGCAATGATTCCAGCCTTGCTTAAAGCCATTTCCGCATCTTTGCCTGTAATATGCAAATTGTTCAGGTTTACAAGCATCAGGTGGTTATCAGTGCCGCCAGAAACCATATCGAAACCTTTCTCCTTCAGGCATTGACAGAGAACCTTTGCATTCTTAACAGTCTGGATCTGGTCCTGAATGAAGTCTTCTTTCATAGCCTCTTTGAAAGCCAATGCCTTTGCAGCTATGATATGCATAAGAGGCCCACCCTGGATACCAGGGAATACGGCTTTGTTAACCCCAATTGCAAGCTCTTCTGTCTTTGAGATGATCATTCCGCCTCTTGGACCTCTAAGGGTCTTGTGGGTTGTGGTTGTAACAAAATCCGCATAAGGTACAGGACTCTGGTGCACGCCTGCAATCACAAGCCCGGCAATATGGGCAATATCTGCAAGAAGGTACGCCCCAACCTCATCAGCAATTTCTCTGAATTGCTTGAAATCAATCTCCCGAGGATATGCAGACGCGCCGCAGACAATCATCTGAGGTTTACATTCCTTCGCTATTTGCAGAAGTTCGGCATAATCAAGTATCTCGGTCTCTTTACTTACCCCGTAGGGCACAATGTTAAAGAGCTTTCCGGAAAAGCTTACCGGGCTGCCGTGGGAAAGATGTCCCCCATGAGCCAGGTCCATGGACATAATTGTGTCTCCAGGTTTCAATACTGAGAAATAGGCAGCCATGTTTGCCCCTGAACCCGAGTGCGGCTGGACATTTATATATTTTGCCTTGAAAATTTTTTTTGCCCTGGCAATTGCGAGGTCTTCAGCGATATCAACAAAATCGCAGCCTCCATAATATCGCTTGCCAGAATATCCTTCTGCATATTTATTAGTCAGAATAGAGCCCTGCGCTTCCATAACGGCCCGGCTGGCATAGTTTTCGGACGCGATCAGGTTCAATTTATATTCTTGACGTTCAGCTTCTTTTTTTATAGCCTCATACAATTCCGGATCAACTTTTTCAATATAAGACATTACTTCACCTGGTATCTGTTATTTAGAACCATTCCGATAGGTATTCCAAAATCACTATCTCAATATAGAGTAGGTTATAAACACTAACATTAACAAATATGTAAGAGCTTCAAATCAATGAGCTACTTAAAAGCTGGAATTTGAGCAAATTTGAGTTCATTATATGTAAAGTTTTTATGGCATCGTAATCCAGAGGGATTCCTGATGCAAATTTAACTATTTATGCTATCAATTATACTATCAAGGTATTAGGAGGATAGTAATCAGTAAAATCTGTTCCGGTTTGATAATATTTAACCTTCCCTTAATTAAGGAGTACTACATTCCTGCCCTCAATTTTAAGTTTACCCTCGACAAATAGCCTGACTGCCTCGGGGTAGATAATATGTTCCTGTTCAAGGATTCGTGCAGTAAGTATCTCTTCCGTATCATCAGGAAGTACTGGTACGCAGCGTTGGAGAATAATGGGCCCCGAGTCCAGCCCTTCATCTACAAAGTGAACAGTACAACCTGCAACTTTTACTCTATATTCAAAAGCCTGCCTCTGGGCATGAAGTCCTTTGAAAGCCGGGAGAAGAGAGGGATGAATATTCATGATCCTATATCTGTAAGCCTCAATTATTTCGTTTCCCAAAAGCCGGAAATAACCTGCAAGCAGCAAGAGACCAATATCATAACGCTTTAGAACATCAAGGATTGCCCTGTCAAACCCTTCTTTGTCGTACTCGCCAGGATCAAGAAAAACAGCATCAATACCGTACTTCTTTGCACGTTCAAGTGCATAAGCATCTGATCGATTGGAAATAACCACATTTATTGCCGCATTCTTAATGTGCCTTTTTTCGATGCTATTTATGATTGCCTGGAGATTTGAACCCCGTCCGGAGACCAATACTGCAATCTTTACCGTCATCGAAGCTGTTAGATTGAAACAGTAATATATTAGGGTTTTGGAACTATCGGCACATTTAAACTGCAAAGAAGAATTACCATACAGTACAATCGAAAACAAATAAAACGTAGTCTGTAAGTAAACAACCTTGTTTCAATACGGGATCTAAACCTGCAAGACAAAATGAACTAATCCATGGTTTCCAACATTGAATAAAGAAAAATAACTTTTAATTTAAAAGTAGTCCTCTTGAGGGAGCGAAGCGACCGAAAAGGACCTCGTGCTCCCGAAGCGAAACTCGGGTGAGGGAGCGAAGCGACCGAAAAGGACCTCGTGCTGTTGCGATTATATCGCAACTCCCAGAAAATCTTAGATTTTCTGTGATCCCGAAGCGCAACTAGGGAAGCGCAACTAGGGAGCAAAACATGGAATCGTATTTTAGGAGTTAGTGATGTTAAGCTCTAAAATGCCCTAACTTGAGGAAAAATAAAAAACGTCTAACAAAAATTCCTATTTTCTTCAAATCGTATTAATTTTATTTTCATAGAGAGGTCTCAAAACTACCTGTAGGTTTTACACAACAAATTTGATGCTTGTTGCTTTTTGTTTTTAAAGATTTAATTCTTCTAAAATAAATGAAAGACTTTAAATATCAGTTCTTTCTAAATAAATCTGAAAATTGTAGTAAAATATTTCATGAAGAATTTTTTACTTCAATTTAAAAAAATAAGTAGATCGGGAGGATATACTTTGAAAATAAGGGTTGTGAGTTCAAGAGAAGAAATATTCACATTGAATCCAAATGAAAGAATTGTGCATCTGGCTTTCAGGCCATCAAACAAGGATATTTTCTCACTGGTTGAGAACTGCCCGAAGATAGAGGTCATTCAGCTTCCAAAATCTTATAGGCGCACAGTTTCGAAGTCCATAGAGATGTTCCTTGAGATGCAGAGAATCCAGCTCATCGAAGGTGATGTCTGGGGTCATAGGAAGGATATTAATGAATACTATCGCATTCCTTCCTCCATCATAGAAGAAATAAAAGAACTGAAAACTGAAGGTAAATCTACCGAAGCAATTGAGGAAAAAGTCTCAAGGGAAAGTAAACTTAATCCGGAAATGGTTGCTTATATCCTGAGAAAAGATGTTACTGCTTGAGGAGAGAAAAGACTCTTATAAGCTTTTCTCAATTTTTCCTTTTTTTATTTCCTTTTGGTTTTCATTTTTTTCATTTTAGTTACTTACAGTATTTGTAAATTTTACACATATTAACCGTTTTGATTTTTTAAATTGTTCATCTCATTTTAATTCAAATACTTCAAAATTTTAATTATCAAATTATTTATGATACTGTCTCATTTTCTCTGAGAATCTTCTGAATCTTTTGGAGACCTTTACAGAACGCACTAGCCCAAATTAAATAAACTCTTGTCTTAAATTTAAAAAAACTCAATTTTGGATTTTTTTTCAGGAAAAATACCTATTAAAAATATTCATTACAAAAGTTTAAAGAATAAAACGTTAAGAATTAATAGACAATTATTTTGCATGGAGACTTAAATAAAGGACCTATCAGCTAAAGAAATAGTCATAATCAATCGGCATTTCAATAAATTCATTGCTTCAGCAAACATTAATTAGTGGGGTGAACGAATGCCTGCAAGAAAAGTAAAGAATTACAACAAAGAAAAAGAATTAAGGGAAAAACTGGAGTCAGTAAAAGAAGAGATAGAAGATACTGCAGAACAAATTGACATAGAAGAGGAGGAGCCGGTCGAAAGCAAAAGGCCAAAATAAGTAGTTGTTACAACAAAAAACGTCATGGCTATTTTATGAGTAGGGTATTTTATGAGTAAATCCACTAACATTTAGATAATTTTACTATAAAATCAAAAAAATGAGGGAAAGAAAAACAGTGAGATGATAGAAATCTCTAAATTAATAGGCGTACCTATTTATAGTGGGAATTATTTGGAGCTCCGCATTCCGTTTTTTAATCTTTCCGTTTTTCCGTTTTTCCGTTTTTCAGTTATTCCGTTTTTCCAAGTTATATATAACTCGTTACTTAATAATTATTTTTATAATATAAGTAGTTTACCAAAATTTTTTACAAGACGACAACATACT
>JAUPKV010000699.1 GCA_030837265.1 Methanobacteriota archaeon | reverse complement strand
TCTAAATTCGGAGATGGACTGATGGGGCTTGTTCCAGCTCAAGGTTCTATAATAAAAGTGCTGGAATATATGACGGGGGGTGGAGAAGCAGGAAATTTGATGCAAGAACTCAGCTGGAAGATTGAACAAGACTTTAAAGGTTCTATTATTAATTACCTGACTTCTACAGGAGGCAAAGAGGCACAAACTATTGAAGAAGCAATAGAAGACTTTTGTCGGGATCTAAAGAATCCCCATACAGCCGTTACACTACAGGACTTTGAACAGCTTGCCATGAGTACACCAGGACTGAGAATATCCAGAGCGAAAGCAATCCCAGAATACAAACCCAAACCAGATCCAGATGATAAAGAGCTTGAAAAAAGCAGAGGAGCTGTAACAATAGTTATTATTCCATATACGCCCCTTGAATTTTTGAAAACTCCTCCCGAACCTTCAAAAGACTTCAAAAAAATGGTATGTGCTCATCTGAATAAGCACCGTATTCTTGGGACGGATGTTTATGTAATTTCTCCTGTTTATGTAAAGGTTATAGTAAATGCCAGAGTAGTTCCAAGAAGTACTTTCCTTGATGATGGCCTGATCCAGCAAAGAATCATTGAAAAACTCAATCGCTTTCTTCATCCGATAAAGGGAGGAATGGATGGGGAGGGATGGCCTATAGGCAGGGATATCTATCTGTCAGATATTTATAATTTTATAGAAAGCATGCCGTGTGTGAATTGTGTTTTAAGGCTGTCAATCTCAGGAGACAGAAATGCATACACTGATGCTGATGGAAACCTGTTGCTAAATTCCAGTCAAGCAAGCGTTTATTCAGGTGTGCACAAAGTAGAGATTTTTAGGGAAAAGGACCAGTGCTATAACAGAGGTGACGGCTATTCAGGAAAGTAATTACAAACGAATTAATACCCATCAGCTCTTTGAAGAATTTAAGGTTTATGAAGAAAATCTAAGCCTGAATTCGGGGAATCTAAAGTTAAAGAGAGATTACGTTTACAATCAAGTAAATGATGTTTTCGAGGATATTATTATAACTGATATATCCATAGACAGATGCGGTTCACTTTACCTTGTTGACCAGGCACAAAGAGTCGATGAACATGAAAAAAAGGAATTAAAAAATGATGGAAAACAAAAACAGGAACAAGACTTGTACATTTTTCACGCGAATGAGAAAGTCCTGAGAAAAATAGGAAGCACGGAGAAAACCTTTCCACTGGCATTGAACACTATTTCTGCAATAGGAGTAGATAAGGACACAATATATATAGCAGACTGTGTTTCGGAGAATGTGAATGATCAATCCAGAAAGGATGATGGACGTCTTATTGCTCTTACAAAAACAGATCTGAAAACTCGCTGGATCCTTTCAAAAGATCCCGAAGGCAGATCTTTAAACAAAATTCATACAATTCAATGTGACAATCGGGGAAAAATTTACATTCTTGAAGGAAGCGAGAAAAGAGTATTATACTTAAATACCTGCGAGACTTGTTATCCTATTTTTCACGCACTTGACTTTGGAGATAGTGGTCATGAATCAAATAATGTGGATTTTTTGCCAAAGAGTCTCGTTGTAGGTGTTGACGACATTCTCTACATCCTGTATTCAAATGCCAAAAATAGTGAGTATACTGGAAGTGGAACAGAAGGTTATATTTTAAAAGTCCGTTTGACAAAAGCAGAAAAATCTGTTGAAACGATTAAAGTTCAAATTGATAATTTTTCACCCTCAGGAATTGCAGTTGATAATATAAATCAGATTTTCATCTGTGGACCTAAAAGCAACGGCCAATTAGAGATTTACAAATTTTCTAATGATTCAGCTGGTATCTGGATACAATTAATAATACACATGCTTCCGAATGAGAAAACTGAAAGAGGATGTCAAAAACTGATCAGTGACCCAAAAGGGAAACTTTACATTCTCAGTCAAAATGAACTGACACTTCTGGATAGTAAAGAATTAAACCTCCAGAACAGTGAAGGCCACTTCGAAGGGACTTATATATCAAAGCCCATTGACAGTCAGGCATTGAATACTCACTGGCACAGGCTGTTGCTGGAAGGAGAATTCGAGAAAGGCACTCAGGTTGATTTTCTATATTACGTTTCAGATTTCAAACTCTCGGATGACGAAATTAAAAACCTCGATTTTAAAGAATGGCATAATTGCGTTTCCAAAACCTCTTCAATTCAGGGAAATAAAAAAAGAGATGCCCTGTTTATAGATAATACTGAAGGGCGATACCTCTGGTTTAAAATTATCCTATCAGGCAATGAGATGCTTTCTCCTGTGATTAAATCCATTACTGTGCTTTTCCCGAGAATCTCATATCTTAAGTATCTTCCGGGTATTTATCAGGAAGATCCTGTAAGCAAGGGATTGCTTGAGCGTTTTCTTGCAATATTTGAAAGCATATTCTACGAGATTGATTTTACTATTGACCACATTGGCCGTTATTTTGATGCCTTAGGAGCGCCCCCTGAATTTTTATCCTGGCTCGGTTCATGGCTTGATGTTTCAATGGATGAGGATTGGCCGGAAGACAAAAAGAGACTTTTTATCAAGAATGCCATTTCATTGTATAAAAAAAGGGGCACAAGAGAATGCCTGGAGGAAAGTATAAAGCTATTCACGGGGAAAAAACCCTTTGTTGTGGAGAGTTTTCAGGCATTTAAAGAATGTACGGGCACTGCTCAACCTTGCAGTAATGATAAAACAGTCTCATCGTCTGCCAACGAAAGAATATTTTTCCCACCAAAAGATATCCTGGTAAATGAATGCCTTGCTAAAAACAATACCGAAGAGAAAAGTAAGGAAAAACCACTAATAGACAAGCTATATGGAACTGAAAGGTTTGGCATCTACGTGCTGCTGGCAGACCTTGAGCTCGATGCAACTGCTAAAAACCGTATCATGAGAATAATAGACGAACAGAAACCAGCGCACATAAGCTGCGAGTTAAAAGTCCTCGAACCGTGGTTTTACCTGGATAAGCATACCTATCTTGGGATCAATACAGTGATTACAGAGCCTAAATTTATTCTGGAAAAGACATCTGTGATAGGCAGGGACACAGTCCTCCATGATGAAGAAAAGGCAGGACAAATTGAGAGGCATTCAAGAGTAGGAATCGACATCCTGCTTTCTTAAATCCTTATTCAGGCAAATCAACTTTTAAAGACATT
>JAUPKV010000698.1 GCA_030837265.1 Methanobacteriota archaeon | reverse complement strand
GAAATCTGGCAGAAAATGAGGAGTTATCCCTATTTCCAGAAGCAAAAAAGCTTGACTCCGATGCACGATCCCGAATTTCTGGAATTCATTGACAGGATTCCCCTAGGTGCAAAATTGCCTTATCCTTTTGAGAAAGTATACAGGAGATAGTCGTATCCTCAATCTTCTCAATTAAGAATTCCGCACATTGTGAATTTGAAACTTGAGTTAATTATTTATTTATATATTGTCAAATAATTTACATGGAAATGAATGGCGCATACTTTATAGTCTCTGATGTACATTTAGGTAGCGAGGAATGCAATTATAATGAGTTTTGTAATTTCCTTGAATGGATATGCAGTCCGGCTAGTCAGTCGAAGGTCATAAAACATAAGGGTAAAGAAATCACAATTAAAAATCCTTTTAAACTAATTCTACTGGGAGATATTTTGGAATTGTGGGACCCAAAAGACGGTGATAGAGACAACGTTGCCAAAGAATCTATGAGACCTCTTTCTTTACTTTCCAATATTTGTTGTGACAAGATATATGTAGTTGGCAATCATGACGACTCCTTGAGTGAACTTGACACAAAGATTGACATTGAGACCATGGAGAACGGCACAAAGTTTGATATTTATAACAAACACTATCCTGAGAAAAACGAAGAGTCCGGTATTGCAAGTGGCATAAGGATAGGAAATAGATCATATTTCTTCCTTCACGGTCAACAGTTTGACAAAGAACAAGCCATACTTAAGTATGTATCTAAACTTATAGGTGAAAACTGGAATCCTCTTGGATGGTTCCAGATTCTTTATAATATTCCATCTACTAAAAAACACTGGATTGTAAATAGCTTTATATTTTTAGGCTTGTTCCTTGGTGGAGAATACTTTTTATTGAATATGTTTCGACAAAGCAGTTTTTGGAATTCTTCATTGTGGGCTATGATCATTGGCTTTTTTGCATTGACGATCTGGTCTGCAATCACAGGTTATTTTGCACTCGGATCGATCCCGGGTATTGTGGCTCACTATCAAGGAGAAGTATATAAAAAGTCAAACCCCAAAGATAAGACCGCAGAACAAATCATAACGGATCAGTATTATCAGGAAAGCAAGGACACTATAGATGCAGATGTTGTTGTTTTTGGTCATACTCACTTTGCAAGTTCTTACGAACATAACACGAAAACCGGGAAAAAGCTGTTCCTTAATAGCGGTTCCTGGGTTAAGAACGATGAAGATATCGATGGAAAAACGCGTTATTCGAATACTTTTATATATTTAGATGAGATAGGAGCATATATCCTTACATGGCGAGGCTCCGGCAAAATTGAGTGCATTGAAGCTTTTACTTAAGTAGTTTAGATTTTTATTAAGTAGTTGAGATAATAGTGCATGAATCCTTAATTTTGTGCAACTGTTTCAATTTATTTTCACTTTAGTTAAAACTTCTAAAATAAAGTGTTTTTCTTTCAATTGGGTGAATGCTATGGATAGAAGGCAACGTTGTGAAAAACATGACTGGTTAATCTCAAAAACTCAAAGCATACTTGAACATTATAGCTGTCCTGAATCATGTAATGCTAGTTGTTGCAAAAATCATATTATTGATTTTAAAAGAAAAGAATATGAAAAAATCTTAAAAAACGTAGATAAAGAAATTGCTAATATTTTAAAATCGAATGCAGTAAAATCAGAGTTGGAAGGATGTTATAAAGCAATAAATGCCATTGGGCAGTGCCCATTTTTGATTAACTCAAAATGCAGAATATATGATAATAGGTCGGAAGCATGTAGAAGTTTTCCTTTTGTAATTTTTGAAGATGCAGAAACAGGATTTGGTTTAACGTTACTAATGTGTCCGCTGTCCGTTGATATAGTTCAAGATTATGCACTTTGGTATAAATCGGTAAACTTAACAATGCATGGTCGATTAAATGATGTATACGAACAGTATAAAAACATAGACAAAAATAATGATTTTTGTATTCAAATGAAAGAGCAGAATTTAGATCCTTTCATAGAATTTCTTGAAAGGAAGTAATAATTATTTATTTTGACAGAAGTAGATTTCTATCTGGAATCAGTTTGAAACCTGGCACTTTTTACCTCTTTTGGTTCTGCTCAATTTCAGAGAAAATCCTGGAAAGCCCTTGCAAAGTGGAATAACCTTTTCTAGTAATTATATAGTCTCCGTGTTCGCATCGCTGTAATATCATACCTGTTTCGAGAAGTTTCTGGAGGTGAAAAAGCAGGTTTCCTCCACGCAGCCCTGTGAGTCTGGATAGTTCTGAAAAATTTTTGCTCCCTTCCAGAAGCGCTTTAAGCATTAAGAGGCGCTGCTTATTTGCTGCAGGCTCGCAGATTTCAGAGACCAGTTTATTAAGTTCTATTTCACTGATGTTAAAATTTCTAGTTCCTTCTTTATCTTCATAAATTTGGAGAGAACGCATGAGTTTAACCTGTTTTTCAAAGAGGTCAGAAGCTTCCGAAAAACACTTGTCACAGTTAGGAGTTTTTGCTTCTTTTTTAAACTCTTCCAGCTTGTCCCTGTACATCTTTAAGGTTTTTGTTTCTATTTTTCCTTTGCCAATGAGGCTTGCTGTTTCCTGCAAAAAATCTCTGAAAAGAGTTTCACATAACTCGTTCGTTTCACAATCTTTCGTCATTCGGTTATGTAGTCTCTCACTTACATCTTCATAAAGGTAGTTTACCATGGGTTTTGTGAAGTTCCTCTTCATTTCAATATGAAGTTCTTCAATATGCTGTTGGTTCGCTCTTTGTAAAAATTGTGAAAATTCATTTCTTAGAGATACAATCTCTTCTTTAATGGCTTGCAGTTCGTCTCTGTAATAAACTTCAGTGTTTTCATTTGTCGTTTCCATTTTTACCTGCCTTGAAAAATATCCTAGGGTCATTATTCTGTACAATAAAAAATTGGTACATAATTATGACGCTTAGATATATAAATATACACCACCTTTAGATTTCGGTGTGATATTATGGTTAAATTAGATGAAAAGATGAAAAGCGCATTTTCAAAGGTGAAGATTTTTCCTGTGGCTACTGCCTCTAAGGATGGAATTCCAAATGTAGTACCTATAGGATTCTGCCTGCTTGTAGATGATGAAACAATCTGGATTGCGGATAATTTCATGAGCAAATCTCTGGTAAACTTAAAAGAAAATCCGAATGTTGCGATTTATGTTTGGGGCCCTGATACAGGTGGATGCTTCCAAATAAAAGGTAAAGCAGCTGTCATTGACTCGGGAGAAAAGTTTGAAAAGATGAAATCAATTGTGCACACAGCAAAACCCGGACTTCCTGCAAAGACTCTCATAGAAGTTAAGATTTCCGAAGTCTTCCAGTGTGCTCCCGGTCCAGGTGCAGGACAGAAATTGCTTTAATCGAAACGAAGGTGAATTTACATGGATTCGTCTGGCACGGATAGAATAAAATTCTGGGATGCACAAACTTTTGTAATAATTACCGATCATACGAAGCCAGCTATGAAATGGACAGCTTCCGAACTTAAAAGTAGAGGTAAGAAGGTCTATCTTGTAGACCTTTCTAAAGAACCTGACACTGATTCACTTACAGACGTAACCGAGATTCCCTCAGGTGTAGACCATGTGGTTATCGGAATCACAAATACTGAGCCAGGTGACTTAATTCCTATTCTTAAGGGAAAAGGCATAAAAAAAATATGGCTTCACTGGAGGACCGATACTGAAAAATCCGTGGAAGCCTGCCGGAAACAGGGGTTTAAGTGTATAACCGGATACTGCCCGATGATGTACCTTGGAAACGGGTTAAGCATTCATGGTATGCACAGAGAAATTGCGAAGATAATGGGGAAGTACTGATATTTGCAAATGTACTACAAAATATCTATCCTCATAGATTTTACCTGTTCTTCGCATCTTTTTACCCTTTTTTCATTCCTTAACTTTCTATTTCTCATTTACATTGGACTAAAAAATCGCTGTTAATCTCTCAAGCGACTGTCCGAAGATAAACATTTACATATGAGCAGGTATTTTTAAAGAGCAATTTACGTGGACGATATTTATATCCTCAATTATATGTAATAAGAAAAAGCTGTCTTCAAAAGACGTTTTTAACGAAATGACAGCTATGAGGGATTTCATGACTAACAAACTTGACCCGTGGAGTTCAAGCGACATTACTGACTATTCTAAGTTATTCGAAGAATTCGGGATTTCTCCTTTTGATACCATACTTCCGGAAATCCCATGCCCGAGCACATACATGCGGAGGAGAGTTATCTTCGGGCACCGCGATTATGAACAGATTGCATATGCTATGCGGACGGATGCCCCATTTTCGGTTATGGACGGCTTTATGCCTTCCGGGAAGGTCCACCTGGGGCACAAGATGGTTATGGATCAGATTATCTGGCACCAGGAAAGGGGGGCAGGTGCCTTTGTTGGGATTGCGGACAGAGAAGCATTTTCAGTGCGCGGTTTTTCCTGGAAAAAATGCAGAGAGATTGGGGTAGAAGAATATATATTAAGCCTTATAGCCCTTGGTTTCAAGCCGGATGGCCTTATTTACTTCCAGTCAGGCTGCAAGAATGTTAAGGATCTGGCATTCGAACTCGGAGTCAAGGTTAATTTCTCGGAACTAAGCGCTATATATGGTTTTTCAGGAGAGACTAACCTTTCTCATATGATAAGCGTAGCAACCCAGGCTGCAGACATCCTCCAGCCTCAGCTCGAAGAATTCGGAGGGACAAAACCGGTTGTAGTCCCAGTTGGACCTGATCAGGACCCTCACCTCCGGCTAACGAGAGGGCTTGCAAGTAAGATGAATATGTTTAGATTAGAGGAACGGGAAGATGCAAAGACAGGCGGGAAGTATTTGAGCATCCGGGGAAAAGGCGCTCAGAAAGAGGCTCTAAAGGAACTCAAAAACCGCATTCCAGGAAAAGTAAAGCTCTATGATGAACATCTTGACATCCTCGAGCCTCAGGAATTTCCGTTTCTTGAAAGACTTGGCCTGGAAATAAGGCAGCCTGAAAAAATAAAATATTATATGTCCAGAATTGCAGATGTCGGGAAATTTATTGAAGAAATTCGCCCACAGACCTTCATTTACTATGAGAAGCATTTAGTCAATAAGCAAATACGTAGACCTCTTAGAATGATATTGGATGAGATTGTCAGTGAAGTGGCTGCCGAATTCGGAGGTTATGCTTTTATCCCTCCTGCCTCCACCTACCACCGATTCATGAGCGGGCTCCAGGGAGGAAAAATGTCCAGCAGTATCCCTGACAGTTACATAGCTCTTACCGACGATCCGAAGGAAGGGGCAAAAAAAGTTAAAAAAGCGAAAACCGGTGGGTGTGTCACTCTCGAAGAGCAGAAAAAGCTGGGCGGAAATCCTGCCGATTGTTCGGTTTTCGAACTCCTGCTCTTCCACCTGCTCGAAAGCGACGAGGAACTGCTGGAGCTAAAGCAGGAGTGTCTCTCAGGAACCAGGATGTGTGGCTCATGCAAACAGCTTGCAGCTGAAAAAATGTATGAATTCTTAAAAGACCACCAGGAAAAACGTGAGCTTGCAAGGGAAAATCTTGATGAGTACAACATTATTTACTAGACTGATATTGATTACTGATATTGATTACTGATATTGATTACTGATATTGATTACTGATATTGTTTACTAAAATTGAATCGCTATCAAATTCATAATTTTTCCATATTTTAGAATGTGATCCCTATGAGTATGAGTGATAAGGAAAAACTTACGATCAGTGAAAAGAAGATTCTGCTAGCCCTTGAGGAACTGGGGTCTGCCGCCCCCGAGATACTGGAGGAAATATCAGGGTTGCAGGTGGATGCAGCAATGCAGGCCGCCTTCATGCTTGCGGAAAAAGGACTCGCCTCGGTTTCGGAGAATGTCATTGAACGTTATTCCCTCACGAACGAAGGAGAAGAATACACAAAAATAGGACTTCCGGAGCGCCGGATTGTTGACTCCCTTATAGGGCCCACTTCTCTTGAAGAGTTGAGAAGCCTATTTTCTCCGTCTATGGTGGGAATTGCAACCGGCTGGCTCGTAAAAAAAGGTTGGGCAAAGGTTGAAAACGGGGTGATGGTACCCTCCGGAAAAGCGCATGCAGGAAAGGATGAGGAAGCTCTTGCAGCTTTTTCCGGTAAAATAAGGACTCTCCAGGAGCTTGGAGCCGATGAGGGAACAATAAAAGACCTGCTCAAGCGCAAACTTGTCATAAAGCAAGAAGAAAAATTAAGGACTGTTTCAATAACGGATGCAGGCAGTGTTCTTGCTGCGCAGGGTCTTGTCCTGGAAGAAGAAATTGCCCAGATTACTCCGGATTTACTAAAGAGCGGAGCCTGGAAGGAGAAAAAGTTCAGGCCTTATCGGCTGGATATTACTCCTAAACCTCTTTATGGAGCTAAAGTCCATCCCTACAGGCGTCTTATAGAACAGATGCGTCAGATATTCCTTGAAATGGGTTTTACCGAGATTAAAGGCGGGATTATCCAGAGTTCTTTCTGGAATTTCGATGCCCTTTTCCAGCCCCAGGACCATCCTGCCAGGGATATGCAGGATACCTTCCACCTGGGCAGTGTCTGCATACTTCCTGACGAATATGCAGATAAAGTAGCTGCTATGCATGAAGTTGGAGGAGACCTTGATTCCTGCGGTTGGGGAGGAACCTGGGACAGGGACCTTGCGAGGCGCAATGTGCTGAGAACGCATACTACTTCAGTTACTATCAAATACCTGGCTGATAACCCGAAACCTCCGGTCAAAGCTTTCTGCATTGACAGGGCTTACCGCCGGGAAACAATCGATCCTACTCATACTCCCGAGTTTGAACAGCTTGAAGGAGTTGTTATGGATAAGGATATGTCTTTTGCTGACCTGCTTGGACTGCTGGCAGAATTCTATCACAGGCTGGGGTTCGAAGCAGTCCGTTTCCGCCCCGGCTATTTCCCGTATACCGAACCTAGCGTGGAACCCGAGGTTTATGTGGAAGGCCTCGGCTGGGTTGAACTTGGAGGTGCAGGGGTTTTCAGAAAAGAAGTTGCAGAACCTTTAGGGATCAAAGAACCGGTCCTTGCCTGGGGGCTTGGAGTCAGCCGGCTTGCCATGCTTAAATTGGGACTTAAAGACTTAAGACTCCTCTACCAGTCAGACATCGACTGGCTCAGAAAGAGTGAAATCTGCAGAATTTAAAAGATTGAAATCCAGAATGATACACATCTTTCCAAAAATTAAAACCATAGTCTGCCTGTGCACGAATCTACCTGTTCAGGTAAGACAGCCTTTTTTATCATTTTTTTGATCGAACAATTTGATCTCATTTCAAAAGCTCTTTTAAAAAGCTCTTATTCTCCAGGGAAAGCTCTCCAATGTCTATTGCTAAAAAGTGTGCCAGGAAAAATAATATTAAATACCCTAAACCCTAATTTTGGCACGACAATTCGATAAAGAAAAATGGGAAAGGGGTAAAAGAGCCTATGATTGGGAGAAAGTACTGGGAAGTTACGAAGAAAGATTGGTTTCGGACGGCCTTCCTACTTTTTATTTCTATTATTATATTGGGTATTTCAACTCTGCTTCTCCTTCCCGGATACTGGTATTTTTGGCTCCTGATATTTATAGGTGCATTGTCACTGCTTTTAAAATGGCATGCCAAAAATTTTGCCTATCGCTGCCCAAGGTGTGGCAAGGTTTTTGAGACCTCAGTGCTTGAAGACCTGCTTAGTCCTAACGGTGTAAACAAGAAATATCTGCAATGCCCGATATGCAAAAGAAGGGCCTGGGCTGAAATCATAAGAGTTAAGGAAGTATCCTTTTTAAGAAACAAACTGTTATTCGAGGAGCAAAATAATACTGGTTATGAAAAGGGGAAGGGCTGAAATTCCCGGGGATGCACAGGAAAATGCGTCCAGGCATATACCTGAAGATTTGGAGGGAGGACAGCAAAATAGCCCTGGCTCCACGACGGAGGAAAAGATCTCCCTTTTTCCTCTTCTTGTCGTCAATTTCATAAACGCGCTAGGATTCAGTATAGTACTTCCGTTCCTTGTATTCCTGGTAAACAGGTTTGGAGGAAATGCCTTCGTTTATGGACTGGCAAGCTCAATGTATCCGACCTTCCAGCTAATAGGCGCCCCCATTCTTGGCAGATGGTCCGACATATACGGACGTAAAAAAATTCTAATTTTATGCCAAATAGGGACCCTGATCTCCTGGATAATATTCCTTGGAGCTCTATATCTCCCGCTTATAATTCTCTTTAAAGTTGATTCGAAGATTCTAGGAGCTTTTACCTTTACTCTACCTCTTGCAATCCTTTTCTTCGCCAGAGCTCTCGACGGGTTGACAGGAGGAGATGTTTCCATAGCCAATGCCTATCTGGCAGATACCACCTCGGAAAAGGACAGAAATCGCAACTTTGGAAAGATGTCCATTGCCATAAACCTCGGGTTCGTAGTTGGCCCGGCATTTGCCGGGATTTTAAGTATAACGGAGTATGGAGTTGTAGCACCAGTGCTGGGTGCAATAGTTATTTCGTTTATTGGAATGGTTCTTCTCGTGCTCTATATTCGCGAAAGCAGACAGTGTTCCGTAGATCCTACCGGTGCTGAGAAGCAGCAAAAATACCCTGGCAACGAGGTTAAAAAATGCGTAACTGCAGAAGAGGAGACCGTAAAACCCGCTTTTAGAGAAATTTTGAAACTTCCTAATGTTCCGTATATGCTCGGTCTCAACTTTCTGATTGACCTCAGTTACAATATCTTTTATACATCCTTTCCACTGCATGCGATAGCCGTTCTTGGATGGGACCTTGTACAGCTAAGTCTCTTTTATACAATCCTGTGTGGTTTCATAGTAATCGTGCAGGGTCCTGTGCTTTCGTGGGCTTCAAAAAAGTACCCGGACTCAAACCTCATAATCTTCGGAAGCCTGATGTTGGGAACAAATTATCTGCTGCTTATTTCGGGAAATTTCTACCTGACCTACCTTGCAACAGTATTTTTCGCGCTTGGAGACGGCCTT
This sequence comes from Methanobacteriota archaeon, assembly GCA_030837265.1. The sequence continues at coordinate 3,230 of JAUPKV010000698.1, read as the reverse complement.
ATGTGGCCTTCTTTCCTCTCTCTTTTATCTAAAGTTGCAGGGAGAAAATATCAGGGTACAGTACAAGGATTTGCCAGCAGTTCGGGGAGTCTGGCCAGCATCATCGGGCTGATCCTTGGCGGTTTTTTATATGAAGTTCTTGATGGAAGTGTTTTTTTGATTGCAGGTCTGGTAATCTACACTGCTTTTATACTCAATTTTAGGCTAAGGCGTTTTGAGAAAAAGGTAAGATAGTGACCTGAATTTTAGGTCCGAAATTTAACATGGATTACTTTTTCCGCTTACTTTTTCCGCTTACTTTTTCTGCTTACTTTTTCCACTTACTTTTTCCACTTACTTTTTCCTTTTCTTGCCCAGAATTCTTGATATCAATCCGATTACTGCAGATGCCAGTGCTATTAAGCTCAGTAGCTTTTTCAGATTGAGAATTATTCCCCATATCATATCAAATCACCCTATCTTCAAATTCCTTGCATTTATAGCTACGATTACAGTGCTTAGGCTCATCAGGACTGCCCCGACAGCAGGGCTAAGTAGGATCCCATATCCATAGAGCACGCCGGCAGCAAGAGGAATTGCAAAAACATTGTACCAGGTCGCCCAAAGAAGATTCTGATACATTTTGGAGTAAGTGCTCCTGGAAAGCCTTATTAAATCCGCAACATCCCCAGGATCGTTCTTAACCAGTACTATATCGGCAGTTTCGATTGCAATGTCCGTACCTGCTCCGATAGCAATTCCCACATCTGCCTGAGCCAGTGCAGGTGCATCATTGATTCCGTCTCCGACCATGCCTGTGATGTATTTCTTTTGTACCTCCCTGACTTTTTCTGCCTTTTCCTGCGGAAGAACCTCCGCAAAATAGTCATCTAGCCCCAGTTCTCCAGCTACCGAGGCTGCTACATAATGGTTGTCACCTGTAAGCATAAGGCATTTTATCCCCATATATTTCAGCTTCGAGACTGCCTCAATTGACTCTTTCCGGATGACATCGGCAAGGGCAAGAGCTCCAATAACTCTGTCTCCCTCAAGCAGGAATATGATAGTTTTTCCCTGTCTTTCGGTCTCTTCGATTTTTTCGTTTTTCAGGACAATTCCCTTTTCTTCAAGATATCCCGGGCTCACTACGAGGTATTTCTTTCCCTCCACCAGTCCTTCTACACCTTTCCCGGGAATAGAGCTAAATTCTTCAACTGATCTCATTTTCAATCCTTTTTTCCGGGCACTTTCCATTACACCTAGTGCAATAGAGTGTTCGGAATTGGCTTCCAGGGAAGCCGCCAGACTCAGGATCGCATCGGATTCATTTCCCAGCTGGTTTTCCCCTTCTTCATCTGACAGAGAAATTATATCCGTAACTCCAAATCTCCCTTCGGTAAGAGTACCGGTTTTATCGAAAATAAGGGCCTGTAGATCTCGCGCTCTTTCAAATGCCTGCCTATCTCTGATAAGTATTCCGGAATTTGCGGCAATAGAAGTTGAAACTGCAACGACCAGAGGGATGGCAAGCCCGAGGGCATGCGGACAGGTGATTACCATTACAGTGACAGCTCTTTCCAGGGCAAAGACAGGTTGTTGCCCGAAATAAATCCAGAGTATGAAGGTCAGAGTTCCTATAGTAAGAGCTATGATTGTAAGATACATTGCAGCCCTGTTTGCCAGGTCCTGGGTTTTTGATTTGCTTTCCTGGGCGGCTCTAACAAGTCCGACAACCTGACTCAGGTACGTGTCCTTTCCGGTTTTTTCTACCTTAACTATAAAAACAGCCTCTCCGTTAATGGATCCGCCAATAACCTCAGTTCCAGGCTTTTTTGTGACAGGTTTCGATTCTCCGGTAAGCATTGATTCGTTGACACTGCTCGTTCCCTCTACAACAGTTCCGTCAACAGGCACTTTTTCACCGGGCTTGACGAGCACTTTATCCCCGATTTTCAATTTGTCAACGCTCACATCAACAATATCTCCGTTCTTCTTCAGATGAGCAACCGAAGGCATGATCTTGACGAGTTCTTCCAGGGCTCTAGACGCTCCCATCACCGACCGCATTTCCAGCCAGTGTCCTAGCAGCATCACATCGATAAGTGTCACCAGTTCCCAAAAAAATACACCACCCGGAAGTCCGAAAACCACGGCAGCGCTGTAAAAATAAGCCACACTGATGGCAATAGCTATTAGTGTCATCATTCCAGGCAGTTTCTCAGTAAGTTCGTCCTTTATTCCCTTGAGAAAAGGATAGCCGCCGTAGAAATAAATTATTGAAGAAAGTATAAAAGAAATAAATTCCGCGCCAGTCACATGAATTCCAAAGCCGAAAAATCCCTGGATCGCAGGAGAAAGCAGTAAAACCGGAACTGTCAATATGAAAGAAATTACAAATCTTCTTCTATAATCCTCAAGCATGTGAGCATGATTACCTCCATGATCCTTTCCCCGAGATTCCCCATGACCCTCTGGTTTCATTCCTTCATGCTGCGTAATTTCCACTCTCAATGCTTTAATTATGCTAAAAATATTATAATTAACTAATATTATTTTAAAATAAAAGAATCAAATCTACTATTGTAAAAAAATAATAATCAAGAGGAAGGAAAAACAAGCACGGATAATGTCTCACAGTGAACAAAGATAAGTAATAAAGATAAGTAACTAAGATAAGTAATTATACTACTCATATAATTATATATTGGTAAACTAGTCTATTTATATAATATATTAAAAAATAATTAAGAATACTAGGAAAATTATAAAAATTATCCTAAATTATTTCATACAACCTGGATCATAATTTAGATGAAATCCAAACATTTAATGAGTATCCATTAACCAAAATCAATACTGGGGGGAAAAAGTGTGCGCCATTTAACTGTAGAACAGATGATTAGGGACCTTACAGTTCAAGGCAAGGCATTTAGTGACATTAAATTTATTACAAATGGGATGAACACGAAATTTTATACCATCGAAGAACTTGCACGAGTATTGACTTATTATTCACCCACTGATGTTTATGTTTCAATTGATCCCGTTATAGTGGGTGATTCATGGTGGGCTACATTAATTCAAACTGGTGAGTGGTTCGAATGGGGTCTTTCTGAAATTCCCAAAGAGGAATCTGAAAACTGGGATCTCAAAATTTTAGCGATCGAACTTTCTTTTGGATGAGAGTTAATGAATGATTAAAGACATAATTGATCTGACGCTTTATTGAGAAATGGGAAACCGGAGCTTAT